>NZ_JALKFT010000119.1:0-436 GCF_023242945.1 Frankia umida | reverse complement strand
CCCACCCCACCCTCCACCGCACCCACCCCACCCTCACCCACTTCCACACCAACCTCGCCACCCTCCACACCCACGGCGCCACCACCACCACCAGCACCAGCAGCAGCAGCAGCACCAGCAGCACGCCCGAACCCCGCACCACCCTCCCCAGCTACCCCTTCCGCCGTGAGACCTACTGGCTCACCCCGCCGGCCGCCGTCACCGATGCCGCCCAGCTCGGCCTGGAGCCGACCACCCACCCGCTGCTGCGCGCCACCCTGCGCGCCCCGGACGACAGCATCAGCCATACCAGTGCGCTGACCCTCGCCGACCACCCGTGGCTCGCCGACCACGCCGTCGCCCACACCGTCGTTCTGCCGGGCACCGCCCTGGTCGACCTCGCCCTGCACACCGGCAGCCTCCACAACACACCCCACCTCGACGAACTCACCATCCA
>NZ_JALKFT010000118.1:0-437 GCF_023242945.1 Frankia umida | reverse complement strand
ATCCCGATCCTCGGCGGTCAACCCGCCACCCGTCGCATACCTCATACCAACCCACTACCCAACCCCCAACGATCACCCCAACGATCACCACCGGACCAACCCGACCCGGAACATTAAAGATCAGTAGCTACCCGCTGTAGCTGGTGGGCCGCAACCTGGCGCCGGCGTTCCACCCGGCGCCGGAAGCCAAGCCCTGCAGGAGAATTACGTCGTGGGCACGGAGCTCTGGCCCCTGCTCTGCGGGTTTCGACCTTCGACGATGACGACAGGCTTCGAGCGTGCGCGAGGTGGGTCGTGGCTTCGGCGACGGCGTGCAGGTCGCCGGCGTTCGGCGCTCAGGCATTCGAAGTCTTCGGGCTCCGGAGCCTGTCAATCCCGGTGAGACATCAGGCTGCTTGGTTCGTGGGTAGCGCCTCCTCGGTCTCGATGATCGCTGG
>NZ_JALKFT010000117.1:0-494 GCF_023242945.1 Frankia umida | reverse complement strand
TGTTTCTGGCCGAGGGTGAGGGTGGCGTCGGGGAGTTCCACGATTTCCCGCGTCGTGCCCACCGGCAGATCGGTCAGTTTGGTCAGTGCGGAAAGCAGGCCCGCCCGGCTGGCGGTGAGCACGATGGCCCGGTGATCGAACAGATGACGGCCGTGCAGCGTGGCGCTGACCTCGGCCAGTGCGACGTCGGGACGATCGGCCAGGTGGTCGTGCAGCCGGTGCGCGGCAGCCCGCAGCGCCTGCGGGGATCGCGCTGACAGGGTGAACCGCAGCCGGTCGTCCGCCCCGTCCGCGACCCGCGGACTGGTGTACGCCTTCTGCGCACCGCGGTTCTCGACGGCGGGCACCACGACGGCCGGTGGTTCTTCGATGATGATGTGGGCGTTCGTGCCGCCGATGCCGAACGAGGAGATGCCAGCTCGCCGTGGGGTGTCGCGGCGGGGCCAGGGGGTGGGTTCGTTCAGGAGGGCGAGGGGGGTGTTGTCCCAGTCGAT
>NZ_JALKFT010000116.1:0-494 GCF_023242945.1 Frankia umida | reverse complement strand
GTGCTGGAACGCCTCAGCGACGCCCAGCGCCTCGGCCATTCCATCCACGCCGTCATCCGCGGCACCGCCATCAACCAGGACGGCGCCAGCAACGGCCTGACCGCACCGAACGGACCGTCGCAGCAACGCGTCATCCAGGCCGCACTGGCCAATGCCCGGCTTTCTCCCGCCGACATCGACGCGGTCGAGGCGCACGGCACCGGAACGCCACTGGGCGACCCGATCGAAGCCCAGGCACTACACGCCGTCTACAGCACCGACCGCCCCACCGACAAACCCCTCCACCTCGGCTCCCTCAAATCCAACATCGGCCACACCCAGGCCGCCGCCGGCATCGCCGGCACCATCAAAATCATCCAGGCCCTCCACCACAACACCCTCCCCCGCACCCTCCACGCCACCCAGCCCACCCCCCACATCGACTGGGACAACACCCCCCTCGCCCTCCTGAACGAACCCACCCCCTGGCCCCGCCGCGACACCCCACGGCGAGC
>NZ_JALKFT010000115.1:0-495 GCF_023242945.1 Frankia umida | reverse complement strand
CGCCGCCGCGTACGTCGTGTTCACCTCCGGGTCGACGGGACGTCCCAAGGGGGTCGTCGCCACCCACGGCGGGCTGGTCAACCTGGCCCTGGCGCACGCCCGTGACCTGGTGGAACCGGCGGTGGCGCGGCTGGGTGGGCGCCGGCTGCGGGTGCTCAACGTGCTGTCGTTCGCGTTCGACGGCACCCTCGACCCGGTCGTCTGGATGCTCGCCGGGCACGCCATGCACATCCTGCCCGACGCCCTGATGGGTGATCCGGCGGGCATTGTCGCGACCGTGCGCCGCGAACGGATCGACTTCGTCGACATCCCGCCGTCCCTGCTGGAACTGGTCACCGCGGACGGGCTGCTCACCGGTGACTGGGCCCCGTCGGTGGTCGCCACCGGTGCGGAGGCGGTCGGTTCACGGCTGTGGGACGAGCTGGGCGCGGCCGAACGCACCGTCGGCCTGAACTGCTACGGCCCGACCGAATGCACCGTCGACGCCACCTGGAC
>NZ_JALKFT010000114.1:0-499 GCF_023242945.1 Frankia umida | reverse complement strand
AATCTCCTCGTTCGGCATCAGCGGCACGAACGCCCACATCATCATCGAAGAACCACCCGCAGCCACCCCGGCCACCGCGGAGAGCGGTTCAGCGCCAGCCGGTGACCTGGCAGCAGCGGCCGTGGCCGTCGAGGTGGCCGCTGGTGCGGCGCCGGGGTTCGGACCGGACGACAGGTTCGAGTTCCCGTTGTCGGCGCGGACCCCGCACAGCCTGCGGGCCGCCGCACACCGCCTGAGGGAACACCTGACGGAGAACCCCGAGTTCGCTCTGGCCGAAGTCAGCCATGCGCTGCGCGCCCGACACGACTTCGATCACCGCGCCGTCATTCTGACGGCCAGCCGGGCGGGCCTGCTTTCCGCACTGACCAAACTGACCGACCTGCCGGTGGGCACGACGCGGGAAATCGTGGAACTCCCCGACACCACCCTCACCCTCGGCCAGAAACACCCCGGCAGCGACCAACCCGTCTTCATCTTCCCCGGCCAAGGCTCCCAATGG
>NZ_JALKFT010000113.1:0-516 GCF_023242945.1 Frankia umida | reverse complement strand
CAGCTCAGGCCGCCCCGACACAAACGCCGACAACCGACCCGCCTGACCCGCCAGACCCGCCGCATCCCGCCCCGACAGAACCCACGGAAACACCGCCGGCACGACAACCGGAGAAGCCGGCGAAGAACCAACCGAACCGGCCGGTGAGTCCACCGGGGAACCCACCCCGGAAACAGTCGGGTCCACTTCGAGGATCACGTGGGCGTTGGTGCCGCTGATACCGAACGCGGACACCCCGGACCGGCGCGGGCCGTCCGTGGGCCACGGCGTCGTCTGCGTCAGGAGCTGGACCGCGCCCGCGGCCCAGTCGACGTTCGGGGTCGGCGCGTCGACGTGCAGCGTTCTGGGCGCCACCCCGTGCCGCATCGCCATCACCATCTTGATCACGCCGGCCACGCCCGCCGCCGCCTGCGTGTGCCCGACGTTCGACTTGACCGATCCCACCCACAACGGCCGGTCCGCGTCCCGACCCTGCCCGTAGGTGGCCAGCAACGCCTGCGCCTCGATCGGATCACC
>NZ_JALKFT010000112.1:0-609 GCF_023242945.1 Frankia umida | reverse complement strand
CGTCCCCGCAGACTCCAACTGGTCACCCGAGGCGGCCGCAACGTCTGCCCCGCCTCATCCTCGAACACCACCCAGCCCCCGGTGACCGCCGCTATTTTCTTGCCCGCTCCCACACCTGCTCCCGCCACACCCCCACCGCACCCTCATCACGTTCGACCGCACGGCGCACCGGCACCTGACACGACCAGCCCCGCCGGTCCAACAGCAACCACACCCCCGCCAGCGTGTACTCCACCCCGAACATCCTGATAATCAGCTCCCGGATTCGGGCCAACGTCCACCGCTGGTCCACCCAGCCCGACGCCACCGGCCCCCGCTCCAACACCGCCTCCAACGCCCGCAACTGCTCTTCCTCCAGCCGGCAGCGCGAGGTGGGCCCCCGCGACCGCAACGCCGCCACCCCACCGTCCCTCCACCGCCGACGCCACCGCTCCACCGACCGCTCGCTCACCCGCAAACCCGCCGCAACCTCCCGATTCAACGCACCCCGCTCGAACAGATCCGCAGCCTCCCGCCGCACCCGCTCCCGACGATCCCGATCCTCGGCGGTCAACCCGCCACCCGTCGCATACCTCATACCAACCCACTACCCAACCCCCAACGATCACC
>NZ_JALKFT010000111.1:0-614 GCF_023242945.1 Frankia umida | reverse complement strand
CCGCGGACGGTCCGGCGTTCGACCCCGAAGGCACCGTCCTGATCACCGGCGGCACCGGCACCCTCGGCGCACTCCTCGCCCACCACCTCGTCCAACACCACGGCGTCCGCCACCTCCACCTCACCAGCCGCCGCGGACCCGACGCCCCCGGCGCCACCGACCTCCACCACCACCTCACCACCCTCGGCGCCACCATCACCATCACCGCCACCGACACCACCAACCCCCAACAACTCACCCACCTCCTCACCACCATCCCCCCCAACCACCCCCTCACCAGCATCATCCACACCGCCGGCACCCTCCACGACGCCACCCTCACCACCCTCACCCCCACCCACCTCCACCACACCCTCAACCCCAAAACCCACGCCGCCTGGAACCTCCACCACCACACCCAACACCTCCCCCTCCAACACTTCATCCTCTTCTCCTCCATCGCCGCCACCCTCGGCACACCCGGCCAAGCCAACTACGCCGCCGCCAACACCTTCCTCGACACCCTCGCCCACCACCGCCACACCCACGGCCAACCCGCCACCAGCCTCGCCTGGGGCCTCTGGCACCAAACCAGCACCATGACCAGCCACCTCGACACCACCGACCTCACCCGG
>NZ_JALKFT010000110.1:0-628 GCF_023242945.1 Frankia umida | reverse complement strand
CCTCGGGCTTTCACCGGGGTGATCGTCTGTTGGGGTGCCGGGAATAGGAAAGTGCTCCTGAGCTGGGAGGATTGGGCTTGCTGAGGGCCTGAATCCCACCGAACCAAGGAGCACCTTCGCGGTGAAGACTACCGCTCTGTATCCGTCTGTCCGCGTGGACGTCGCTGGGCGTGGAATCGTGTCGCACGCGGGCGGGCTGATGCTGACTGAGACGGTCCGGGCCAGCGGGCTCGGGCAGGCGTTGTCGGCGGCGTTGGCACCGTGGCGGCCGGGTCGGGCGGTGCATGATCCGGGCAAGGTGCTGTGTGATCTGGCGCTGTCTGCGGCGTTGGGTGGGGACTGCCTCGCGGACGTGTCGCTGCTGCGCGCGGAACCAGCCGTGTTCGGACGGGTCGCGTCGGATCCGACCGTGTCCCGCACGGTCGACCGGTTGGCTGGCGACGCCGACCGGGCGTTGAAAGCGATCGACGCAGCCCGGGCGGTTGCCCGGGCCCGGGTGTGGGAGCTGGCCGGTACGCACGCCCCTCATGCCGGGATATCCGGCGACGATCCGCTGGTCGTCGATCTGGACGCCACCCTGGTCACCGCCCATTCGGAGAAGGAGAAGGCCGACCGGACCTGGAAGAAG
>NZ_JALKFT010000010.1:0-204447 GCF_023242945.1 Frankia umida | reverse complement strand
TACGCGATGCTTCGCGATGGGACCTTCTACCAGGCCCCGACCCCCTCACCGGCTTGACGAAGGACATAGGGGCACTTTTTCCGGAACTGGAGACACATCCGTGCACGTCCCGCTATGGGCCTGGCTTGCCTTCATGGGTGGTCTGCTCGCTCTGCTTGCCATCGACCTGCTGGCACACCGTCGTGCCCATGTCATCGCCTTCAAGGAAGCCGCTTGGTGGAGCGTGCTGTGGGTGTCCCTGGGCCTCGGTTTCGCCGGGGTGATCTGGGCCTGTTATGGCCCGGGCGCGGCTGGTGAGTACACCGCTGCCTACCTGCTCGAGAAGAGCCTTTCCGTCGACAACCTGTTCGTCTTCGCGTTGATCTTCTCGTATTTCAAGGTGCCCCGCGCCTACCAGCACCGGGTGCTGTTCTACGGAGTGCTCGGCGCGCTGGTACTGAGATTTCTGTTCATCGCGGCCGGCATCGCGGTCCTCGAGCAGTTCAGCTTCGTCATCTATCTCTTCGGCGCCTTCCTGATCTACACCGCGGTCCGGATGGTGCGTGACGACGGCGTGGACATGGACCCCGGTAACAGCCGGGCGACCCGTCTGCTGCGGCGGATCATGCCCGTCTCCGACGAGTACCACGGCCAGCGCTTCGTGCTGCGCCGCGCGGGCCGGCTGGTCGCCACTCCGCTGCTCGCCGTCCTCGTGGTGGTCGAGACCGCCGACGTCCTGTTCGCGTTCGACTCGGTCCCGGCGGCGCTGGGCGTCACCGACCAGATCTTTCTCGTCTACACCGCCAACGCGCTGGCCATCCTGGGCCTGCGATCGCTGTTCTTCCTGCTGTCCGGCCTGATGGAACGCTTCCACAAGCTGGCGACGGGGCTGGCCGTGATCCTCGCCTTCATCGGTATCAAGATGCTGCTCACGGACGTGTGGCACATGCCGATCGCGCTGTCCCTCGGCTTCATCGCCGTCGTTCTGACGGCTTCGGTGGTGTGGTCTCTGCGCACCGAGCCCCCGGCGCGGGACGCCGACCCGGACGAGGCCCATCCCGAGGTCGGTACCAGGGACACCGCCGACCTCGACGCGGCCGATCCTGACGCCGGCGCGCGGGCGGCCGAGGAGCGCGGCGCCGACGCGGATCATGGCCAGCAGGCGGGGCGGGTCGGGTAGGCACCGCCGTCCCGGGCAGGGCTCGCGGGTGATGGGCCCTGCCCGGTCAGGTCGGCGCGACCGAGCTGGCCGGGCTGGCCGAACCGTCTCGGCTGACCGCTCTGATCGATTCCACGGTGCCGGCCGGCGGCTCACCCTGGCCGGCGCCGGCACTGTTGCCGGGCTGCGGCGGTCGTGGCCGTCGGACGCTCGGCGGTGGCGCGGTGAAGTAGGTGAACGGGTCGCGTTCCTGGACCGGACGGCCGGTGTTCACCGCCCGGGAGATGCGGTCCCAGCGAAACCAGCGCGGTCCCCGCCGCTCGAGGCACCAGGCCAGCAGATACCACTGGCCGCCGGTCAGCGCCACCAGGGCCGGCTCGATCGGCCGGCCCACGGTCCGGCTGCCGGCGGCATCCTGGTAGTCGATGAGGAGGACCTGTCCGGTGCGCAGCGCCTCCTCGACCGTGACGGCCAGCGGGGTGCGCATCAGTACCGGTGAACCGGCGGCCGGGCCGGCTGCCCGCTCGGCGACCTGCTGCTGTTGTGCCGGTGGCAGGCTGTCGAGCAGCTTCTCCAACGCCATCGCGCCGTCGCGGGTGAACGGCCCGCCGCCGACGGCCAGCGCCACGGCGGCGGCACCCGCCTGACCCTGGGTGAAGGTGACAGGAGGCACCGTCGCATGCTGGGCGAGCACATAACCCCCGCCCGGTCCGGACACCCCGCCTACCGAGACGCCCGCCTTCTGCAGGTCCAACAGGTCTCGCCGAATGGTGCGAACACTCACATCCAGCCGGGCTGCCAGGCTGGCTGCGGTGCGCCCGGCGGGTCCGGCCCGGCGCAACTCCTCGACGATCGCGGTCAGTCGATCTGGGTGCGGCATGTTCTTACGTTGACAGGATGGTGTCCTGGGTGGTGGCGAAACGGCAGGACTCCTGCGATCTCCTCGCCCCGTCCCGGTCGACCCGACGGATCGACGATGGACGGACGGCGGACGGCGGGCTCGACGCGTGCGGCGAGGCGGTCCCGCCTGGTCGGGCGAGCGGCGGCGCGCCGGGGAGTACCGTGACGTGTGTGATTCTTGTCCGTGCGGAGTCCGTGGATGTGCCTCGCGCGTCCGACCGTGGTGGGAGACTGGCCGCTGTCGCCGGTTTCGAAGTTGCTTTCGGTGGGCCGTTCACTGGTATTTAGTGGTCTGCCAAGTCCAATCTGAACCGGATTTTGTCCAGGCGGCTGCTGCGGCTTTAATCCGCCTTTTTCAGGCATGGCGCAGAATCGGGCGCGACTCGCCGTGCGCGCAGCATGGAACATCTCCAGAGCGTCGCTATTCTGGTGGCGATCAGTGCCCCGGCACTTTTTCTTTCTATGAAGGCGGATGATGCACAGTCTGTGCTCGGTTGTCGTGTCCCACGGCGGCTCGTCCCATCTGTACGAACTGCTCACGAGTCTGCTCTCCATCAAGGGTGGCCGAGTCGTCCTGGTGGAGAACGGTCCACTCGACCAGACCGCGGTTCCGGACGGCGTGCGCATCGTGGAGGGGCAGGGCAACGTCGGTTACGGCACCGCTGTCAACATCGCCGTCCGCCACGTCCTCGCGGAGGCCGCGGGGGCGGGGGAGAGGCTGGAAGCCGGGGAGGGCCTGGGTGCGCGGCCGACCGGCTCGGCTGGGGACGGCGCGCCCGAATGGGTGCTGGTGGTCAACAGCGATGTGACGATACCGGCCCGGACCGCAGCCGTGCTGCCCGAACTGCTGGCCTGGTATCCACCGTCGGTCGACGCGGTGGGCTTTCCGTTTCTCGACACCCCCGACGGCCCGCCGGGACGTTCGCGGGCGGTGCTCCCGACGCCACGGACCAACGCGGTCACCGCCGTTCGTGGCGAGGTCGCGGCCGTCGCCCGCTGGCCGCATCTGCGCTATCCGGTCGGGGCGTTCTTCGCGATCCGGACGCAGACCTTCCTCGAGCTCGGCGGATTTGATCCGTCCTTCTGGATGTACTACGAGGAAACCGATCTGTTCGCCCGGCTGTATGCCAGCGGCGGTCGGATCGCCTGGGCCGACGACGAATGGCCGGTGGTGCATGTCGGCGGCGAGACCGTCGGACGCTCACCGATGCTGCACACCGAACTCGGTCGCGCCGCGGCCGTGTACGCCCGCCGCCACCGCGTCACGATCGGTCGCAGCTGGCCCGCCGTGCACGCCGCGCAGCTGGGCCTGCTCACCGCGCGCAAGATCGCCACCGGCCGGCCGCACGACGCCCGCCGCGCGGCCCGTATGCTGGTCGGCCTGCTGGGTGGCCTGGCCCGGCCATCCTGGGAACCCGCCGTCGCGTCCCGCTGGCAGGCGATCCCGGCGGCGACCCGGCTGCGCCTCGGTCAGCTCCCGCGCCCCCACCACCAGCCCGACGAGGCCGGGTTGGAAGCCGCGATCAGCCCCGTGCCCGCGGTGGTCACGCCGCCGCCTCGATCCATTCCGGCGATACCCGCTCCGGCACGGGTGACCGACCCGATCCGAGGCGCCGGTCCGGACCTTGAGGCGCTCCTGCGCCGGACGCCGCGCGGCTGAGCGGACGGGCCCGGCCAGACCTGGCCCGCCTCGCCTCCTGGCTCGGCACCGTGCGGATCGGCGGGCACCGTAGGCGCATCACGTCTGAGCTGCCGGTCATGGGGGCTGGTCCGCCCCTGACCACGTCGCCGCTGCCGGTCCCCGCCGAGCCTGTCGCCGCCCCCCGTCGTCCGGGGCTTGTTCGCCGGGTCTGGAGACGGCTGGTCGCCGCGCTGCGCAGGCGTGCTACGACGGACGACGGGACCGCTGGCGACGCCCTGGGCCGAGGTCGCCTTCGCCACGTCCGAACAGCTCTACCAGCCAGGACAGGTCGGCCGGGGGGAAGTGCACCGAATCACGTCCCCCGGCCACCTCGTGTTCGATCACCCATTCCCAGCCCGGAAGATCTGTCGGTAGCCGTGCGGCGAATCGGATTCGGTCCGCGACCGTGGGAAACGCGAGGTAGGCCAGGTTCTCCGCGCCCGGACGGCCGGGCTCACCCTGGCACGAGTAGACCGTGCCCACACCCGCGGCCCACAGGGCGGACAGCAGACCGGCCATGCCCACATCGACCTGCACCGGCCGGCCGTCGTGGACCACGGTCACCTGCGGATGGTCGGTCTCAAGATCAACAGCGTTGGGTATGAGAGCAGTCTGCCGGGCTCGACCCTGCGGCCGGGGGAGCGGCGGTGTCCTCACCAGCCGCGGGTGCGCCACTCCGCGAGGTGGGGGCGCTCCGCGCCGATCGTCGAATCGAACCCGTGGCCGGGATAGATCCAGGTGGTGTCCGGGAGCGGCCCGAAGACCTTGGCCTCCAGGTCGTCCATGAGGGTGACGAAGGCCGCGGCATCGCCGAAGGTGTTACCAGGACCGCCGGGGAATGCTGAGGGGCAGTAGGGGACAATAGGAAGGTGATGTTTCCCCGCGACACCGAACTGCCTGTGCTGCCAGCGATCTACGTCCGCATTAGCCAAGATCGGCTAGGGCTGGAACAGGGCGTCAACCGGCAGGTGGAACTCGCCCTGGAGCATGCGGCACGCCACGGGTGGACCGTCCCCGAAAACATGATCTTTCGGGACAACGACATCTCCGCACTGACCGGCGCGTTCCGCCCCGGCTACGCGGCGCTGATGCAAGCCATCGCCGACGGCAAGGTCAACACGGTGATCGTGTATCAGACGTCCCGGTTGTGGAGGAACCGCCGGGAACGCGCCGAGGGCATCGAGGTGCTTCGGGCAGTTCAAGGGAGGCTCGTTGCCGTCCGCGGCCAATCGTTCGACCTGAGCACCGCGACCGGCCGGGGCTTCGCCTCGATGCTCGGCGAGCAGGACAGCATGGAGAGCGAAATCAAGGGCGAGCGTGTCGCGGACGCGGCCTACGCGCGGGCGTTGGAGGGACGGGCCAACGGTCGGGTTGCCTACGGCTGGAACCGGGAGTACATCACCGACAGTCAGGGCCGGACGCTCGGGTTCAACGACGTCGAGGACACGCACCAGGCCGACGTGGTCCGGTGGGTGGTCGACCAGCTCCTAGCCCGGGTGTCCCTCGACGCCATCACCCGGATGTTGAACGAACGAGGCGAGCCGGGGCCGACCGGCGGAACATGGGGCAGCAGCAGCGTCCGGAAAATCGCCCTGCGGCCGATGAACGTCGGGGTTCGGATGTACAAGCGGGAGCCGATCGGCGAGGCCGCCGCACCAGCGATCGTCGACGCGGGGAAACATGCGATGGTCGTGGCTCTGCTGGGTGATCCAGCCAGGGTGACTAGCCGATCCGGTGCCCGCCGGCACCTTCTCACCTACAATTCGGGGCTTGCAGCCTGCGGGGTCTGCGGCTCACAGCTCCGGGTTGGCAAGGTAGGGAAGCATGTCCTGTACCAGTGCGGGGCGGCCGGCTGTGTCGGCCGGAACCAGGCCAAGGTTGACGACTACGCAGAGCTTGTATTCATCGAGCGCATGCTCCGCCCTGATGCCGCCGCCGTGTTCGCCCGCCACGACAACAGCGCCCACGACGCCCGCGCCGAAGCCGACGAACTTCGTGTCCGGCTCGCCGCAGCAGCCGACGACTACGCCGACGGGGTGATCACCCGCGAGCAGCTCGCCCGGATCACCAGCGGGATCCGCCCGAAGCTCGAACGCGCCGAGGAAGCGGCCCGACGATCCATCCCCGAAGTCGGACCCGACCTGATGCGAAACATGATCGCCGACCCCGAAGCCACATGGCGGGGACTCGACGAAGTGTCATCCCGCCATGCTCTACTCGTCGGAGCTGGAATGCACATCCGGATCATGCCGGTCGGCCGCGGCCCCGGCTTCAACCCCAGGTCCATCAAGATCAGTTGGCCTGGCGTCGGCGCTGTCTAGCCTGATCTGTTCCGCCAGCCGATCGGCCAGCCTCCGAGTAGTGCGAGCACGCAGAGCACGCAGGCGAACCGGGTCGGACCCCGCATCGCCGCGGGCCTCCACCGTCCGGTCGCGCTCCTCGGTCAATGAGCAGCCCCACAGCCGGAGCGCTGTCTCCGCAACCAGCATGGCCGGTACGCCGAGCCTTCGGGCTACCTTCGCCTCGGCCTCTGACGGCTTGAGATCGATGATCAGCCGCGTGTCTGTGGCGGACTGCACAGCGTGCATCGTCGGTAGGTGCCGGAACCGAATCGGGATGGGGCCGTCCGAACCGCCAAGGACACCGAGAAGACCACGTCCAGCTATCGAGACATCGGGCGTCAGCGAGATCAGGGAGTCTGACGGGATCAGCTCGGTGAGCTGAACGGGACTCTCGCGGGCGTCACCGAGCGCATCGCTCAGGACGAGCGGCAGGAGCACGAGTTCTTCGAGCGAGAGGGCCTTTCCGCCGCCCTCCAGCGCTCCAATCTTCGCTCGGCTCCAGGCCAGGCCGTAGCGGCGCGCATGCCGCGAGACGTCGTCCTGTCGGACGTTCGCCTGTTCCCGTATGCGGCGGATCTGCTCGCCTACGACTTCCCTCAACGGTCGACCCATCCCAGCGTCGAGATCACCCACGAACTGAACGTACCGTACAGCACCACAACACTGGGGCGCTTGACAACCTCGGGTGAACGCGGGTAGAGATCGTAATCACCAGCGTCCCAGAGTTGGAGTGCCTATGAACGGAGCAAGATCGGCGGACCGATACCTCACCACCGCCGAATTCGCCGAGTTGACCCGGATCCCGGAGGGGACCATCCGGCAGTGGCGGCACCGCCAGTACGGCCCGACGGGGATCAAGATGGGTCGAGCCGTCCGATACCGCCTGTCGACCATCGAGGCGTGGATCAAGGAATGTGAGCGGGCGGAAGCCGACCGCCGAGTGCCCGCGTGAACCGCGAGTGGACCCGCGACGAACTCCGTGCCCTTGCTCGGGAAGTAGCGGCTGAAGCGCCGCCGCTCTCACCCGCCCAGATCGGCGAGCTTCGCCGCGGCTTCGGCTTCGACGCGACACCGGCACCGCTCGGCCTGACAAGGCCGTCCGTTCATGTACGGCGAGCCGGGGCCCCAACCCCGACTCCCGCCACCACCAGCACCCCCGACAAAGAGGTCCGTGACCGTGACTGTAACACCGTCCGCCGCATCGACGCGGCCTGAGCACCCCCCGGACAGGCAGCGTACGAACGTCGTCGACCTCGCCGCGTGGCGCTGCCTGCCATGGGCGCGCAGACACATCGCCGCCACCGCCCCACGCGAGTTCTACGAGTGGGAGAAGGAGGTCCTCGCGCGTCAGCTTGCCGACGCGGTCTGCGGCGGCTCACGGCCCATGGCAACCGCCGCCCATGAGCGGCAGTCCGCGTAGATGGGCATCCGGTTGATCGTCGAAATCCTCGACCATCACGGGGAGGTCAAGGTCCCGGAGATCATCGACGGTCAAGGTCGAGTTCGGTCGAAAGCGCGCGTAGGACTCGCTGCCGGCGAGCTACGCGACCTCCTTGTCCTCGCCGAAAACGCCAACGACGAGTCCCGTGAGACGTGGCTGACGAAGAGGCCGGACGGCGGTGCCGACGGTGTTCACGCCGACTACATCCGCCGCCGGGCGGGAGGCAAGAGCGCTGCTGCATGGCGGAACTCGATCACCGGCCTGTTGCGGATCGGGGTCATCGTCCACGCCGAGCGCGGCGGCCGGAAGGTCGCCGGGCACCGGGGGAGCAGCGCCATCTACCGGATCGTCTGTCTGTGTCCCGACCCGCCGCATGACGGCCACCGCGGTCTGTGCACGAAGCCCGAAAGCGTCATCGTCCCCATGACCCAATCCCGGGAAAAGGGTCATGACCACGATGACCCTTCCGTGGCGAAAGGGTCATCGTCCACAGTCGAAAGCGTCATCGTCCCCATGACGCAAACCCCCGGTTTGGGTCATCGTCCCCATGACCCCTTCTCCTCTATCTCCCCTCAGGTCTCCTCACTCTCGAAGCAGCCCCGTTCGATCGATCAGTTGATCCGCGCCGCTGGCCTCGACGACGAGAGAGAGATCAAAGATTTCCAGGAATGGGTCACCGAGGAACACCAGCCGCGCGGCGCCGGCTGGTGGCGCACCGTCGCCGATCGCGGCGACATGCCCGCGTTGGTCGCTGACTGGCGGAAGACCCTCAGCCCGACCGGTCAGGCCATCCCGCCCTGGTGCGGCCACTGCGGCGGTGGCAACCCCGCCGCCCGCACCAACCCCCGCTTCCGCACCGACACCGGCACCGCCGACGGCACCCCCTGCCCGGCCTGCCGCCCCGACCACATCAGGAGAACCGCGTGACCAACGAGAACTCCACCGCCCTCCCGCCGCACGACCTGCATGCGGAACAAGCCGCCCTCGGCGCGATGCTCATGAGCCGCGACGCCCGCGGCGACATCAGCGAGATCATCCAGCCCGCCGACTTCTACCGTCCAGCACACGCGACGATCTTCGAGACGGTGATCCGACTCGACAGCAAAGGCGAACCCGCCGACGCGCTCACCGTCGCCGCTGACCTCAACCGACGCGGCCACCTCGACCGCGTCGGCGGCCCCGACTACCTCCACACCCTGATCGCCGCCGTCCCCACCGCCGCGAACGGCGGCTACTACGCCCGCCTGGTCGCCGAGAAGGCTGTGTTCCGCCGGCTCCTAGAAGCAGGCGGACGCATCGCACAGATCGGCCAGAAGGCCGCAGGTACCGCCGCCGATGCACAAGAGCTGGCAGACCAGACCCTCCACGCCGCCCTCAACAGCTCCAACATCAGCGACGGCCCCGTTCCCCTGGGCGCGGACAGCCGAACGTTCCTCGACGACCTCGAAGCCCTCCAACGGGGCGATGGGACACCGACTGGTGTCCCCACCGGTTTCACTGACCTCGACGAGGTCACCAACGGACTTCAGCCGGGACAGCTCGTCATCATCGCGGCTCGCCCCTCCGTCGGGAAGACCACGCTGGCCTTGGACGTCGCCCGCGCCACCGCGCTCCGAGCCCGCCGCCCCGCCCTCTTCGTCTCGTTGGAGATGGGCGACTTGGAGCTGCGGCAGAAGCTCCGGGCCGCCGAGGCACGTGTCTCGCTGCGGAACATCCAGACGGGACAGCTCACTGACGACGACTGGGCCCGGCTGACTCAAGCCATGGCCGACACCATCGATGCCCCCCTGTACATCGACACCAGCCCCCTCCTCGGTGCCGCTGCGATCCGCACCCGTGCCCGACGCATGCAGCGCCGCCACGGCCTCGACTTGATCATTATCGACTACTTGCAGCTCCTGATCACAGCGAAGGCGGAGGACAACCGACAGCAGGAAGTCGCGGCGATCTCCCGATCGTTGAAGCTCCTCGCCGGCGAACTCGGTGTTCCGGTGGTCGCGTTGTCTCAGCTCAACCGTGCGGTTGAGCAGCGAGCCAACAAGCGTCCGCAGCTGTCGGACCTGCGCGACTCGGGTGCGATAGAGCAAGACGCCGACATTGTGATCATGATTCATCGCGAGGACGCCTACGACGAGAACTCTGCCCGTGCCGGAGAAGCAGACCTGATCATTGAGAAGAACCGGAACGGGCCCAAGGGCACTATCACCGTCGCCTTCCAAGGCCACTTCTCCCGCTTCGTGGACATGAACTCGTGACGATCACCGATGCGGATCGGGCTGCCCTCGCAGAGCAGACCACCGCCAACGTCACCGGCCGGATCCGCGCCGCCCAGCAACACGCCGAGGCTCGCCGCGCCCACTTCGCCGCCCGGCGGACAGCCCGTGCGTACGGCAATGCCCAGCGCCACCGGATCAAGCTCCAGCGCCTCGGACGGGCCGCCGAACAGAACAGCCGGGCACCGCCGGTCGAGTACCAGCCGCAGCCCGACCCCACTACGCCGACGACAACGAACGGAACCCCATGACCAGCACCGACAGCCGCCTCGACCCCCTCCCCGCCCGCATCCGCCGCCGCGTCGAGGAAATCCTCACCCGGCACGATGGGGCCGTCCGCCCGCACCGCGAAGCGATCATCCGTCCCGATGGGCCCACCCTCACCAGCGAGCCGACCGCCGCCGGCAGCGTCAACCCCAGCTGGGCCGCGTCGAACATGCTCCGCGCCATCGACAGCTGGCACAGCAGCACCACGACCACCATCGACGCACTGTTCGACGCTGTCGGCGACGAACACGAAAACGCCGCCCGCGACATCAGCGGAGACCTCCTCGGCGAGGTCGTCCGCGCCCGGCACATCGTCCTGGCCAGCTACGTCGCCGTCACCCTGGGCCGCGACCTCGCCGCCTTCCGCATCGCCGAGGACGCCACGGTCCTGGCCGCCGGCCGGCGTATCCCCATCGCCGCCAGTGCACTGGCCAGCGCCCCCAGCGCCCCACCCGCCATCCGGTTCGCGGTCGACGGCACCACCGACCCGACGGCCGTCGCCGCCCGGCTTCGGGAGATGGCCACACAGGTCGAAACCGGAGAGCTGGCCTTCTGATGGCCGAACCGATCACGCCTGACTATGTCCAGCCGCCGCCGCTCTCCGCGGACACGATCGCCCGCGCACGGCAGACGATCACCCGCCTAGTTGTTGATCCACGCGAGAAGGCCGAGTTGCTCAGCATGCTCGCCCTCCACGACGACCCCGAGGAATCCCGATGACCAGCCCTCACCAGCCAGCCCGCCCCATCACCACCGACGATCTTTCCCAGGGGTTCACCCGAGCGTTCACGGAATCCGCGCAGACCGCCGCACTGACCACAGAGGTGGCTGGAGTCCGCGGCGAACTTTCCGCCCTCAACGTCGACCGGCGGAAGGAACAGGCCACTAAGCTCCGCGGACGCCTCGCCGCCCACCGCAGGGCCCGTGTCGCATCTGCCCGCGCCCGGGTCGCCGCCGCAGTCACCGCGAGCGCGGCATTCAACCCGGCCGCCCCCAGCGCCCCCCGTCCGAAGCCGAGGGCCACCGCCGCCGGGGACGATCGGAAGACCAGCGGGACGGGAACGGCGAAACCGGCGGCAGCCACCGCGAGGAAGACCAGCGGCCGGCCCGCCGTCGCGACGTCCGCCAGGCGCACGGCCATCCCGTCCGCCGGATCGGCTACGGCTACCCGCCGGGTGGTGCCGGCCCCGCGCAGGCTCCCACCCCGCCGGTAGCCACCGAGCGTGACGAAAGCGGGCTGTTGACGCCCACGTCATGACGATTATCACTGTGAGTAGCGGAATGGAGAAGTAATGGCCAGAGACGACAGTGACCTGCCGCCGCCCACCCCGGGCCGCTGCAACAGTCGCGTCCGCCGGGGCGGTACTCCCGCTCGATGCCAGTCCGAATCCGGATGGGGGACGCCACACCCGGGTAGCGGAACCTGCCGGCGGCACGGCGGGAACACCCCGACCGGCCGCCTCGCCGCGGCCCGGCAGGACACGAGCGATCGGTTCCTCCGGTTCGGTGAGCCGGTGCATGTCCGGCCGTCCGTCGCGTTGGCCGACGAGGTCGCCCGGTCCAACGGGATGGTGCAGCTGATCGCCGACGAACTGAACCGAGTGGTGGACGAAGGTGGCAGTCCGGTTCTCATCGACCACGGCGGGATGAACCCCACCCCGGATCCGCTGGTCCTGCTGTTCCTACGCGAGCGCGAACATCTCGTCTCGGCGGCGCGGCATGCGATCGCAGGGGGCGTCGAGGTGGAAATGGAGAGTTTGCAGGTCGCCTACGCCGATCAGGTGTTGGACGTCGTCGAGGATGTCGCCCGCGAACTGGGCCACAACGTTGACGACCCCGCGGTGGTGGAAGCGATCGGCCGTGTCCTCACCCGGCTCGCCGCCGGGCAGGTTCGTCCGGCGATCGGTGGTGCGGCATGAACCGGGCGGTTACCGGCGGCCTGGCGGTCGCCCGCCGCCGGGCGTTACTCGCCGAATCCCGGTTCGTCATGCTCGCCCAGGACGGTGCCAGCCCTGCCGTCCTGGGCGCTGCCCGGAGGGCGACGGCCTCCGCGCTCGCCGAGCTGGCCGCGATCGAGGCCGCCGTCGACGCGGTGTCGGGTGGTCCCGATCGGGCGGAGCTGTCCGACCGGGCTGCGTTCGCCGCCGAACGGTTCCGGGCTCTGCGTGCTGGTGAAACGTCACGTCCGGTCCCTGCGGTCGCCGTCCTGCGATCCGAGGTGTTCGCTGAAGCGCTGGCCGCGTTCGCCGCGGTACTCGCCGCCGATGGTGTTCCGCCGGCCCCGTTCCTGGCCGCAGCGTCCGCGCGGGCCTGGTCGGATGTCCTCCGGGAGTTCCGGGGGGAACGACGATGAGCGGCGAGGCTGCCGTGGACGGTGCCGCGGCTGATCTGGCGGCGGCGGCGGGGATGCTGCGGCGGATGGTCGAGGCGATCGGCGCGGGTGAGCTGTCCGCGCCGTCGGGAATGGCGGATCGGATGATCGGTGCCACTCTCACGCTCGAAGCGATCGGTGACGGTGAATCACCAGAGAGTGTGTCTAACGCTGCGTAACATAGATCGTTTACGTTAGACGGTCGTCTGACGTAAAGTCGATCTATGAAGATGGACCAAAGTGGCATCCTGCGAGCAATCGGCTACATGCGGGTATCGACGGATGAACAGGGCGACAGCGGCGCCGGCCTCGCCGCCCAGCGCGCTGTCGTCGAAGCCGAGTGCGCCCGCCGCGGCTGGACACTGGTCGAGGTGATCGAGGATGTCGCCTCGGGCAAGACCCTCGACCGGCCCGGGATGACCCGCGCCCTCGGCCTGCTCGACGCCCGCCAGGCCGACGTCCTCATCGCCGCGAAGGTCGACCGCATCAGTCGCAGCACCCTGGACTTCGCGACCCTGCTCGACCGCGCCCAACGTAGCCGCTGGGCGTTGAACGTTCTCGACATCGGGGCGGACCTCACCACCCCCGCCGGGGAGATGTTCGCGCAGATCGTCGCCGTCATCGCCCAATATGAGCGGCGCCTCATCGGCCAGCGCACCCGCGACGCCCTCGCCATCCGGAAGGCCGCCGGTGTCCAGCTTGGAACAGTCTTTCGGATTCCCGGCGAAGTGGTGTTCCGGATCGCCGCTGACTATGCGGCCGGCGCAGGTCTCACCGCCATCGCCCGAAATCTGACCGCTGAAGGCATCCCGACCGCCCGGGGTGGCACTGAGTGGCGGGCATCAACAGTTCAGGCCGTTATCCGGCGCGTCGCGGAGAATACTGCCGATCACGAGTAAAATCAGACCTGGCTCCGACTGCGTAGCTGTCGCCAGGCCGCCTGCGGTGAAACCACCGGCGCGCACGCCAATCCCCTTTGGCGCGCGCGAAAGCCGGTCCCCCCGATGCCTTTCACCACTCCATCCACGATCGCGGACGGTCTGCGGAACGCCGCGGTAGCCCTCAGCGAGCCAGCCTGGCAGCAAAACCAGTCCGGGCCACTCACCGCCGCCCACGCCGAGAAACTGCTCAGGCTCGCCACTCGGGTAGAGCGCGGGATACACCCCGATGACGAACGCCTCGACGCCTTCGCCGACTACGCCTTTACCTACGCGGGAGGCGGATGCTTCCTCGCCACCCCACCCGAAGTAGATACCTACCTGGCCGACGTGCCGGAGCACGTCTCACCAGGCCGGTTTCTGACCGGCCTGGCGGACACATACCGATCCGCCGCGCCGCTGTCGCAGGACACGGTCGCGTACATTGTCGAGACGCTGGCAGCAGCCGACGAACAGAAGGCCGCCGGCAGAACTCCTGTGCGTGACATCAACGCTGATGGCCTGCCGACTCTCCGCTATATCGACCGGCCGCGGCGGGTGATCTGACGATGGCTGTGGTCGGCACCGCTGAGGTAATGATCGTCCCGATCATCAAAGGGTTCGGCAGCGTCGGCGCGCAGATACGAACCGAACTCGGCACTGTCGGTACCGCCGCCGCGGGCATGTCCGGGCAGCTCACCACTGCGGGGAAAGCGGCTGCGGGCACGGCCGGTCAGGTCGCTGGGGCTGGCCGTGCCGCCGCTGGTGCCGCCGGTCAGGTCGGTGCGGCTGGAACGGCGGCGGCGGGTGCGGCGCGGGGTATGGGTCAGGCCGGTGCTGCCGCTGCGGGTGCGGCGGGTGGGTTGGGGCAGGCCGGGCAGGCGGCGACCGGTGCGGCGGGTGCTATTCGGGCGGCGGGTGGTGCGGCGTCGGCGACGGGTGGGGCGTTGCGTTCGGCGGCGAGGGACACGTCGACGTGGGGTTTGGGGATTGGGGCGGCGGCGGAGAAGGCAAAGGGGTTCGTCCTGGCCGCCACGAAGATCACTTCTGTTCTTGGTGTCGCCGGGGTCGCCGCAGCGTTGTACAAGGGCACGCAGGACGCGAACAAGTTCAACGCGGAAATCCAGAAGCTGAGTACACAAGCAGGTGTTTCCTACGAGAAGTTGGAAGACCTGAAGATCGGCGTTTTGGATATTGCGGGGAAGGTTGGCGCGGACCCTGACAGTCTCGCCGAGTCCCTGTTTCATGTCGAGTCGAATTTCGCGTCGATGGGCATCACCTCGGAGAAAGCCCTGTCGCTGGTGACAACCGCGGCGAAGGGCGCCCAGGTCGGCCATGCCGGTCTGGTTGATGTGACGAACGCGTTGACGGCCGCTGTCGCCGCTGAAATCCCCGGGGTGGAAAACCTCGACGAGGCGATGGGTTACCTGAACGCGACGGTCGGTTCTGGTGACATGTCGATGCAGGATCTTGCGAACGCGATGGGCACGGGCGCGGTCGCGGTGGTGAAAGGCTACGGCCTGTCGATCAAGGATGTGGGGGCGGCTCTCGCTGTTTTCGGTGACAACAACATTCGTGGTGCGCAGGCCGGTACGAACCTGCGGATGGTCGTCCAGTCACTGGCGGTCCCAGCGAAGGGCGGCGCCGATGCGTTGGAACGGCTCGGGCTGACACAGGATTCGCTGGCGAAGGACATGCAGAAAGGCGGCCTGAACGCGGCGGTCACCGACCTGCACACCCGCCTGGAGAAGGCTGGGATCTCCGCGCAGCAGCAGGGGCAGGTGTTGACGGAGGCGTTCGGGAAGAAAGCCGGTACGGGTCTCGCGATCCTGGTCTCCCAGTTTGACCGGTTGGAATCGAAATATCCCGAGTTGGAGCATGGGGCGACCCGGTTCGGGGAGGCGTGGGCGGGGACACAGAAAACCACGAAGCAGAAGATCGACGAGTTGAAAGGTTCGTTCGACGCCCTTCTGATCAACATTGGTAATTCGACGCAGGGCATTCAGGGGAAGCTGGCCGGCGCCGGGGCTGGCGCTATCCAGAAGCTGTCGATGGGTGCGGCGGCGTTCGCGAACTCGGCGAGCACCGGGGATGTGACGACCTCGTCGACGAAGTGGGTGGGTCAGGTTGAGCTGGCGGGGGTGAAGGCCCGCGCGGAGATTAAGCGTCTGGGGGAAACCCTGTCGAACGTCAAGAAGATCGTGTCTGATTTGGCGCCGACGTTCGAGCATGTCGCGGTGGTGGTGGGCGGCGGGCTGGTTGTTGGCCTGCACGCGTTCGAGGGTGTGGTCAACTTGGCCGCGAACCATACGACCGCGTTGAAAGTCGCGTTGATCGCGATCGGTGGGATCATGCTCGCGAACAAGGTCGCGACGCTCGCGCTCACCGCCGCTCAGGCCGCGCAGAACATTGTGTTCCTCATAACCGATCTTCGGACGTCCAGCGCGACCGTGGCGTTGGGTGCGAACTCGGTGGCGAAAACCCAGAACCTGATCGGCACCCGGCTCCTGACCGCGGCCTACAACTCCAGCTTGGTGACGCTGCTTCGGACGACGGTGGCGTGGACCGCGCAGAAGGTAGCCATGGTCGCCTCTGCGGTGGCCACGAGGGCGATGGTCGCAGGTCAGTGGCTGCTGAACGCGGCCATGTCAGCCAACCCGGTCATGCTTGTGGTGATAGCGATCGCCGCGCTGGTAGCCGGCGCGATCCTGGCCTACAAGCATGTCGGCTGGTTCCGGGACGCGGTAGACGCGGTCGGCCGGGCGTTGAAGTCCGCCGGTGAATGGGTGGTGAAAACCGCGAAGGCTTTCGGCCGCGACCTGGTGGTGGCGTTCCACGCGGTCGAGGATGCGGCGAAGTCGGTGGGCCGGTTCTTCTCCCGTATCTACGATGATGCGAAGCATTGGCTTGGGGTGGCCCTGGATTTCGTGAAGAAATGGTGGCCGCTGATCCTCATCGTCATGTCCGGTGGGGCCCTGGCGATCCCTGTTCTGATCGCGAAGTACTGGCGGCAGATCTACGATTTCACCGTCCGGATTTTCACGGACGTGAAAAACTTCGTCGTTCGGATCTTCAACGATGTGAAAAACGGGATCATGGCCGCAGTAAATGCCGTGGTCGACTTTTTCGAACGGCATTGGCGGCTGATCCTCGTGATCGCAACCGGCGTCACCGGCCTCCTCGTCGTCCTGATTGTCAACAACTGGAGTCGCATAACCGGGTTTTTCAAGGCGGGCTGGGAGACCGTGTCCGGGTTCATATCGAGAATGTGGCATGACGTCGCCGGATTTTTCTCGTCGATGTGGTCGGATGTGTCGAATTTCGCCCGCCGCATTTGGAATGATGTGTCCGGTTTCTTCCAGAAACTATGGTCAGACGTGTCCGGGTTCGCTTCACGGATCTGGCGGGACGTGGCCGGCTTCTTCTCCGATCTGTGGCGCGATGTTTCTAGCTGGGCGACGAGGACCTGGCATGACGTGGCCGGTTTCTTTTCGGATCTGTGGCGTGATGTTTCCGGGTTCGCGAAACGAATCTGGTCCGACGTGGCCGGATTCTTCGCCGACTTGTGGCGGGACGTGTCCGGCTGGGCAACCCGCATCTGGCATGATGTGGCCGGTTTCTTCACGAATCTGTGGCATGACGTGTCCGGGTTCGTCTCGAATCTTTGGCATGACGTCGCCGGGTTCTTCTCGAACCTGTGGCGGGATGTGACCGGCTGGGCCGGCCGTATTTGGCATGAGACGTCGGCGCCGTTCATCAGCCTATGGCATGACATGACCACGACCGCGTCGAACCTGTGGAAAGACGTGACCGGCTGGTTCGAGCGGATTAAGAACGACATCACGAATTCGGTGAAGACGGCCACCGGGTGGATCAAGGGTGCGTGGGATGGGCTGAAAGACATTTTCAAAGCCCCGATCAACTTCCTGATCAACCCGATCTACAACGACGGCATCCGGAAAGTCTGGAACGCTTTCGCCCCAATCGTCCACGAAAGCAAACTGGAGCCGGTCAACGGCTTCGCCGCTGGCGGCCCGATCACTGGTGGGGTTCCTGGCCGTGACTCGGTACTGGCGTGGCTGATGCCCGGTGAGCATGTGTGGACCGCTGCTGAGGTCGCCGCAGCAGGCGGGCAGAAGGCCATGTTCGCGTTGCGCAGGCTGTTCGGTGGCGGCACGCAGGCCCGCGGCCCCGGGATGGCGCTCGGTGGGGTCGTCGGCGCCGTCGTCAACGCTGTCACGGACCCACTCGGCACGCTGGAGGCGTTGGGCTCCGGCACCCTCGACGTGCTCGGGACCGCGGTGCACTGGGTCCGAGGGGCCCTCGCCGATGCCGCGCAGGCAGCGTTCACCCCGATCCGTGCCGCGGTCAACTCCACCTTGGGCCAGGGGGAGGATTGGAAGGGCGCTGCCGGTCGGATGGCGGTCCGGCCGATGGATGCGATCGTCGAGCTGCTCCGAGGTCAGGACAAGACGGATCAGGCTGCTGCCGCGCAGGCTGCCGCGTCAGCGGGTGGCGCTGCCCGCTGGGCGCCGGTGATGACAGCGGCGTTGGCGCAGGCAGGGGAGAGCGCGTCGTGGTTGTCCCTCGGCCTGCAGCGGATGAACCAGGAGTCCGGTGGTGATCCGAACGCGGTCAACAGGTGGGACTCGAACTGGACGGCAGGGCATCCGAGCGTCGGCCTGATGCAGCTGATCAACAGTACGTTCGCGGCGTACGCCGGCCCCTACCGCAACACCGGGCCGTTCTCCTATGGGGTCAGCACCGATCCGATGGCGAACGTCTACGCGTCGATCAAGTACACCGACGCTCGGTACGGCAGCCTGTCCGCCTGGGGCCGGCCCGGTGGCTACGACACCGGCGGCGGGAAAGCCTGGCCGACGGGGACTCTCGGCTACAACCTGTCCGGTGAAACCGAATATGTATGGAAGGGCTCGCAGCTGGCGGGGATGAGCACCGCGACGACCCGCGGTGGGACGACGAACACGTTCCACGTCGCAGTCGACGCCCGCGGCTCCACGGACCCGGCTGCCACTGAACGGGCGGTGCGCCGCGGTGTCGCCGACGCCCTTGCCACCCTCGACCAGATGTTGCAGCAGGGTGTGGGGGGCGGATCCTGACCTTCGCGCCTATCGGGGTTCGTCGGGGGCGTTGACCACATGGCAGTTCGGGCACTCGCTTCGAGGCGGTGGTGGCCGGAACGTCAGTACCGTCCCAGCCCGCCTTCGTGGACGCCGATGCACCTTGCAGCGCAGAACGATCGCTGGGCCGATCTGTTCGTGGGCCCGCTCGTCCATGCCATTGAGGATGGCCGCCTGCGCCCCGGTCAGGAAGTGGCCTTCACGTGCCCCTTCGCCCGGTCAGGCCGGGGAGATCAGCTTGACCGCGAAATGCGCCAGTGGTCCCCCGCCGTTGGCCTGGTAGTCGGCTTCGACCTGGAACGTGCCCGCAGGGTCCTGCGCGCTGAACTGGGCGAGGAACATGCCGCTCACCGACGGCGGCAGCGTGTTCGGGCCGGTGCCGCCCACCGTGTCGTGCTGTGAACCGCCTGAGACCATCTCAGCCGCGTTGTAGGCCATCGTGACGGTGCCCGAGGTCTCGTTCGTCACCTTGTAGGCAACGACGACAGCGGCGTTGCCTGTGTCCGAGTAGGCGCCCATCGGCTGGACTGTGACGCCACTGGCGGTCTGCGCCGGGCCGCCGACGGCAACGACCGTGCGAACTGGCTGGCCGTCGATGTCGAAGGTGGAGATGAGCCCGTGGCCGTCGAGGTGGAAGTTCGAGAACTCGGCGCACGGATGCGGATCTTCGGGGACGTTGTCGCACTCGGTCAGCGTGCCTGGCTTCCCTTGGCTCGTGAACCGGCCGGCCGGTAGCGTGTGACCGGCCGACGTCTCCGCGTCTGTGAAGGCCACGAGGTAGTTGATGTACGCCCGTGCCGCCGAGCCCGGCGAGGTGAGCGGCACCGTGTCCTGCTGCCCTTTGAGGGTGGTGGTCGTCAGGCCGGAGACGAACCGGACGGCTATGTCGTCCTGGGACGGGCTGGGCGAGTGGGACGCTGAGAGCGGGGCTGTCGGCTCTGCCGTGGAGTGCGAGTCTTCGCCGCTGCCGCATGAGGCGGCGAAGAGCAGAGCGATGCAGGCTCCCGAAATACTGGCCAAAGATGTACGTCTACCGATTGGCAACATGTGGAGTCGGCTCCACTTGCGGCGGAGATCATTTATTCGCCTCATGCTGAGGGCCTTGGTGATGGGCTGAGATCAGGCTCGTCCGCCCACCTGTACACCAGGTTGGTGCCACATACCAAATAGTGAGTTTGGCCGTTCTCATCCTTCTGCCAATCACCTCCAGCACCCGGGATCGTGCATAGTGATCCGCGGGTGCTGGAGTTCTCCGCGCTTGCCGTCGGCATAGGCGAGGCCGACGGAGTCACCATCGGACTCGGTCCCGTAGTCGTCTCCGGCGTAGGAGGTGTGGTTGCCACCGGCTCCCACTGCCCCCTTGGCCCGCAAACTGTGTCGGCGCTACTCCGTGTGCCAGGCGAGCAGACGGGCTGCGGTACCGGTGGAGGTGTCCGCAGTACCGGGACCGGTGTCGAAGATGCGGTTGCTTTCGGTGTGACGGTCCCAGTCGCCGTCTGGCTGGGAAGCGTCTGGCTCGGCGTGGGTGAAGGCTGTGCGATGACTGGCGCCGGCTGGCAGCCGGTAGCTGCGAGCACGGCGATGGCGATGATGGGCATGGCGAACAGGCTGCGGTGCAAAGGAAATCCCCCGATCGTGATGACCGAGAGTGTAGAGGTGAGGGGAATCGGGTCAGTTAGGTGGTGGGTGGCTTGTTGTTCCATTGCGACTGGAACGGCGGTGCCACGTGCAGGTTGCGGTGATGCTGGGATGAACGGTTGTCTAGCCTGCGGAGTGGTGCGACCGCTCGGCGCGGCTGATCGCGTAGATGGAGTACTCGCCTCCTTGGATCGTCTCGGTGCGGTTGTAGGTGAGGCCGAGCCGGGTGGCGACTTTGATCGAGGCGGTGTGGTCGGCGGTCATGATGGAGATCAGGTCATCGCGTTTGAGCTCGGCGAAGGCGAACTCGATGACGGCGCGGCCGGCTTCGGTGGCGAGGCCCTGGCCCCAGCGTTCGCGGCGGATGGTCCAGGCGACTTCGCAGCCGGGCCAGCCGAGGGCCTCGTAGAGCCCGGCGCGGCCGAGGAGTTGTCCGGTGGTCCGGTCTTCGACGGCCCACATGCCGTAGCCGCGTAACGCCCAGTGCCCGATCTGGAAGGCGGTCTGCGACCAGGCGGCGGCCTCGGTCTTCGGCTGGGGGGTGTGGTCGTCCATGCCGGGTGCGGACACGATGGCGAAGTAGTCGGGGACGTCGCTGGCCTGCCAGCCGCGTAACACCAGTCGTGGTGTGAGCAGGGTCGGGACGCCGTGGGGGTCGGGCTGGCCGTGGTCGAGGGTCATGTGCTGCTGCTTCCTGCCGGGAGGGCGCGCCGGTGGGCTTGGAGTTGTTCGCCGAGGTCGAGGACTGCGCGTTGGTTTTCCCAGCGTGCGCCGAGTTCCTGCCAGATCTGCCCGGATCGTTGGATGACGGTGCGGGTGGGCCGGCCGTCGAGCACGGCCAGGGCGCGGGAGGCGGCGTCGGCGGCCTGTTCGGGGTCCGGACGCGCACGGCGGAGGAAGGCTTGGGCGAGGGCGTTGTAGGTGCCGCCGATGTCCTCGTAGCCGCCGCCGGTCGCCTGGAGGATGGCCAGGGAGCGGTGGGCGTGGGGTTCGGCGTGTTCGCCGTCGCCGAGGCGGCCGGAGACGACGGCGAGGAAGCAGTGGATGAGTTCTTCGCCGAACGTTTCGGTGCCGACCATCGGCTCGCCGAGCCACACCGTGTCCTGCATGTCGCGTAGGGCTTGGCGGGCCTGGTCGTGTTGGCCGGCGGCGGCGCGGGCGCGGGCTTCGTAGGCGGCGAGGCGGGCGCGGAGGTAGGGGTGGGCGCCGGCGCGGGCCTGGCCGGCGATGTCGGCGGCGGCGGAGTGGCGGCCGGTGTAGTAGGCGATCGAGGTCTTCAGGGTGGCGACCGAGCCGGAGAGCAGGGGGTCGTCGACGTCGCGGGAGTACAACTCGGCCAGGGAGGCGAAGCGCCGTGCGGCGGTGTCGTCGCCGAGATTGAACGCGAGCCGGCCGCCGTAGAAGGCGAACAGGCCGGCCATGGTGGTGACCCGGGTGCGGACCCGGGCGGACAGTCGGCGCTCGAGGAGACGTTCCGCGTCGCGCCAGCCGCCGACGATCAGCGGTGTCAACGCGGCGTGGGGGCTGCTGGTGTAGCTGGCGCCGATCTGGTCGAGGCGTTCGTCGAGTTCGTCGAGGGTGAGCGGGTCCGGGTCGGCCGAGGCCACCCGGCGGGACACCTCCCCGGCCAGCCCTGCGGCGATGGTGAGCGCACCGAACTCGACGAACTCCCGCCGATCTGCCCCTGCGGCCTCCGCTTCGGGTGGGGTGGGGGTGTTGGGGCCGGCGGCGCGGGCGGACAGGCCGCGTAGGCGTTCGGCCTGGTCGGCGGCGCGGATCCGGTCGCCGAGGTCGGTGAGTTCGCTGCCGCAGCCGAACAGGTCGTCGTAGGCGGCCAGGACGTGGCGGGCGGGAAGCCGGCCGCTGTTGCGCACGGCGGAGACGTTCTTGCGGTCGTAGTGGGTGCGGGCCTCGATCTGCTTACCGGACAGGCCGTGGGCCCGTTGCAGCTCGCGGAACCGGGCGGCGAGGCGCTGGCGGAGGTCGTCCACAGGGTCAGCGTGCACAGCGGTTCCCCTCGGCCAGCGGAACACGACGGGTGGGACATCACGGCCCACCCCTGGGCACGACGATCGCACCCTTACCGGGACCTGTCACGCGCTGTGTCATGAGTCGTGCACGGCGGGAAACACCCCGGGCACATCCCCGGCCGGTACCCGCCGCATTCGGGCCCCCGACGGCCCGAGGCGGGAAGGGGCCCGCACCCCCCACGGCCTCTTCCCGCCGACTCCCATCCGCAGGCCCCGCCGGACACCGGCCCGGCCGGTCCCACCCCAGGAGGCATCCCTGATGAACCACGAGAACGCAGGCGCGACCGCGACGGTCGACCTGCCCAGCCCGCACACAGCCGGCGAGCGGGCCGCGGTCATCCTCGACTCGATCGAGGCACATCCCCTGTTCGACCGGCTGCGCACGAGCACCCTGGCCTACCCCGAGTGCTGGGCCACGTTCACCGGCTACCCGCTGATCGCCGAGTGGGACCTGGACGCCGACGGGCCACACCTGTTCGTCGAGGCGCTGCGCACCATGGCGATGAAGGCCGCCGTCTACGAGCTGACCGGTGACGAACAGACGGCCGAGTTGGACGTGGCCGCGCCGGTCGACGAAATGGTGCACGCCCTGACCGCCCAGTTCACAGTCCTCTCCCGCGTCCAGGCCGATCTGTCAGTGACGTTCATCCACTCCACCGACAACGAGCGATTCACCTACGACGCCGAGGGCTACACCGACCAGGTGTACCGGGCGGCAGGCTGGGGTGAGCCGCCGCGCCGCTACTGGCTGCCGAAGACGGAGACGTCGCGCCGTCTGGGCATCCTGTTCGAGCACTACGAGTCGATCGGGGTGCAGGCCGGCGGCCGGTCGCACTTCTTCACCTTCGGCCGCTGACCTCACAACCCAGCGAGCGCGGCCCGCAGCGCGGCGACCACGACATCCGCCGGGAACCTGCGGGCCGCCGCCCGCTCCGCCTCACCGAGCACCGCCTCGGCCTGGCCGGCGCCGGCATGACGGACCAGGGCTGTCATCCACCCGGCCAGCCTGTCGGGGTCGTGCGGCATCGGCCCGGGATCCGGCCCCAGCACAGCCCGCACTGGCCACGGCTCGCCCGCGGAGGCATACCGACCGGACGGGACACCGATCTTGCCCGGGTGGATGCACACCGGCACTCCACTCGCCTGATCCCGCCGATAGCCGGTGGACGCGTCATACCGGCCGCCCTCTGCCGGCCCGTCGACGATGTCGAACCGACCCGGGTCGTGGACCTGCGCGGGACAGACCGCGCACAGCGCCTCCTCATCCCAGGGACGTCCCATGCCCTCGCCGAACCCCACCGGCCCATCATCGCCACCATCCGACCAGACTCGACGGTCAGTGCTCACCCGCCCCCGCTCGGCGCTGATCACGACCGCACTCGACCTCGCCCGCGGCTGGTGCGCCGGCCACGTGATCGACAACGCCCCCGCGCTCGGCCATGCTGTCCGGGTCGCGCTTACCCTCGGCCGGCACATGCCGGTACCGGATGCGTTGCTCGCCGCGGTGCTACTGCACGACGTGCCCGACTACCGCGATCCCGACGAGGTCGCCGCCGCCATCGGCGATCGGTGCGGCATTTCCACGCTTGTGATGATGTGGTTGATCCACGACGAGCACGCCGCGATGGACCTCTACCCTCGCGACCCGGCCGCGGCCATACGCCGGCTGAACCGGCTACCCGACCCGGTCGCCGCAGCCTTGGCCGCAGACAAGACCGTCAGCCTGCGCTACGTCCTCGGTAACGCCCGCCGGGCGGCTGATCCCGCCGCCTACTGGCAGGCTCGCCCCGCGTTCCGCGGCTTGGTCCCGTACCTGCGAGCGTTCCACACGGCAACGGCGCACCGCATCCCCGCCAGCCTCGCCCACAACCTCGATCAGCAGATCGGCGAAGCCGAGAAGGCCACCGCTGCCCGGAAGGTCTGATCATGACCCCGCGGCCGACCCCCGTCGCCACGATCGACCCCGCCGCCCTGCACCTCGCGTTGAACTGGGCGCACCACCGTGCCGCTGACCATTTGCACCGGTTCACCATCCAGCGGGTCGCCGACCGGATGCGTGTCGCCGCACCTGACATCGGCCGGACCCTCGATGTCCTGGCCGCGCTCGGCCTTCTGGCAGCAGACCGGACCCGGCACAACACGACGATCTATCGGCTTGCCGCGCTCCCCGAGCTGCGCACCGCCGCATGCCGGCCCGCCTCGGGTATCAGCGCCCGCGAGTTGTGGGTGGCAGTCGTCGGCACCGGCTCGAAGGCCCCTGACGCCACCACCGACGAGATCGCCGAGCGGCTCGACGTGCCCGCGGGGATGGTCGACCGCACATGGCTGGCGTTGCGGCTGGCGACGTTCGCCGCCGCCGGCCGGCTCGGTCTCACCCACGAACAGCGGTGGTCCGTCACCCGTCTGGGGTTGGACTACGCCCGGGGAATCCGGCAGGCCCCGCTGACTGACCGGGAGATGTGGGCGGCGATCGCCACGGAACAGCCCAGCATGCGCCATCCGGTTCACCCTGCCGTCCTCGCCTGGCGCCTCGGCCTGGAAACGGACCTGGTGGACGTGTGGGTGTACCGCGCGACCCGCGAAGGTCTGCTGACCCGGTTGGAAGGCGGCGTACTGCTCATCACCGACACCGGGCGGGCACAGCTCGGCGAGCAACCTGTCCCGTAGCACTGCATGGCCGTTCCCGTCGTTACCCCGTGGCCGTCCGTGGTCGACGGCTACCGGGCAGGATTCCGGATGGGTGCGGCCGAGGTGAAGTGGCAGATCACTGTCTAGTCAGACTGCGCTGGTGCGGTTGCCGGGCCGATGGGGATCCGGTAGCCGCGGGCCGCGTCCTCGGCGGGGCGGACGATGTCCGCCGTTTCCACCGGCCGCTCGCCGGCTAGGTGGGCGCGTTCGACGACCTGCACCCAAGAACCGGATGTCAGGCCGAGGGCCTGCCGTTCGGCGTCCAACGCCGGGCGGGCCCGCACGATCTCTGTCACCGCGTCGATGTGCACGCCAATCGAGTCGAACCGGGCGACGACCCCCACCGGGCCGTTACCGCCTTCGGGTTCCTCGATCGGCGTGCCGCCGACCAGGCTGAACGGCTCCCAGCTCACTGAACTTTGCGTCGGCTGACCATTCGCGGTGAAGACATACTCCGTTCGCATCACATGATCACCGGCTTCGATGCCGAGCCGCGCCGCAACGTCAGGTTCGGCACGTTCCCTGCGGGTGACATACCGCCAGTCGGCGATGGCCTTGACCTTCGCGGCATCGCGGGCGAACGGCGACGTCGGCCCGCTTGAGTCCCGCTGGTAGCGGTCGGTTGCCCACTGGACGGCAACCGCCGGTCGGCGGCGTGCGAAGGTGCCCCGGCCGGGTTGGCGGACGATCCATCCTTCAGCGCGCAGCACGTCGAGTGCCTGACGGACAGTCGGCCTGGTGGTGCGCCACTCCGCAGCGAGGGTGCTGTCTGATCCCACCCGTTTGCCTGCGGCTATCCGCCCGTCGACGATCTTGGTGCGGATGTCATCGGCGATCCGCAGGTAGAGGGCTCGTTCATCGCCGCTGCCCGCACTGTCCGTCATGAACAGTGACGCTACCGGAACTTGTCTAGAGCGGTCGAATAGCTTCGACCGTCACGCATCCCGCAACCGCTCTAGACAGCTCTAGACAGGCTGTGTAACGTCCCCCGCACCACGCCGACACGGGAGGACGCATGGAAGACCTGCACGACGAGACCATCGAGACCGCGCTCCAGATCGAAAACCCGGCGAAGCGGGCCCGGCGTCTCACTGATCTCGCCGAAAGCGCTCATTTCGAGCGCACCGAGGAGCTGATCACGGCCGCGGTCAGGGCAGCCCGCCAGATCGAGGACATGGACACCCGGGCGGCAGCGCTGGAGAGGCTGTACAAGATCATCGAGCGTGAGCGTTTCCGCGCCCAGCGAGAGCGAGACGCCGCGTAGGCCGGCAACATCACCGCGATCGACGCGACACGCCGAGGCCGCAGCCACACGTAGACCACACCCGGAAATGAAGCAGCTCCCGCCAGTGGTGATGCACCGGCGGGAGCCTAGACCCACACCCCTGACCTACCAGGAGGAATGAACCATGCCTTACATCTTCACCGATCACACCGATCTTGCCAGCCTCAAGCGTGCGGACGTCGTGGTCGGCCGTGTCCTCGACGCCAACGCCAAGATCGACGATTGGCTCGATTGCGTCAGGAGCTACACGGACGAGATGCCGGCCTGCCGCGAGGCTCTTGTCTACGAAGGGCGAGTGGACGGTGGCCGCTTCGCGATCGCCAGCTTCAGCGATGCGTTGGGTTCGAACAACCCGGACGTTGCCAACCTGATCACCGCCAAGATCCGTGAGCATCGCGCCAGCGCGGAGGCGGCACGCCGCCGCAGCTGCATCCGTGAGTACCACTTGGGATACGCGGCGGGATGCGACGAAATTTTCAACCTTCTGCTCGGCGCGATTGAGGCGTCACTCGCCGCACGCTGACCTTGACCGGCGCGTGCCCACCCCGCGCCGGCCCACCCGGAGGGCCGCCCCGCCGGTTCGCCAGCGGCGGGGCGGCCTCCACCCCCAGCTTCTGCACCACACGTTCAACGATCAAAAGGACACGTCATGACCGGTCATGAGCCCATGCCCGCCCGCATGCAGCACCCCACCGGCCCCACCGAAATCACCTGGTGGGATCTGCCCCGGCCGAGCGAGGACCATGCGGATCTTCTTCTCCCCGCTGGTCAGGTGGACGGCATGGTGTACTCGGAAAACCAGCGGTTGCTTTCCGTGGTGGTTCCCCACGACGAGGTGATGACTGGACCCACGTACGCCGCGACGTCGGTTGGCCAGCTCCGTAAGGTCCTCGACGGCCTGCCCGACGGCCTCATTCTGATCGCCGCATATTTGCCGTGGGACCACTACCACGACGAATCGGCCCGCTTCGTGTTCGTCGACTGCGTCGGCTGCACCGACGGGCTGATCGGCAGCAGCACGCCGACAGACGCCACCGCCGACGAGGCGACGGCAGCATGACCGGCGTCCCGATCATCCCCGCGGAGCTACTCGAACCGACCTCGGCGGACATGGCTGAGGTTCGAGCCCTGTATGACGACTGCTGGAGCCCTTCCGACGCCCGGCAGGCACTCGCCGGCTGGGGCGGTCACATCGACAACCTCGCCGTGGCCATGACGTCCGGCGACGTCGAACGGGCCGCCCAACTTGTTCGGCTCATGCGGGCATCCCGCCGGGCCCACGCAGATTGGGCCGAGGCGTTCGCACTCGCCGAACAGTCCGCGGATGTTCAGTGGTGAACCTCCGCCAGGCCGCCGCCGGCATGGCCATCGAACTGCGCGAACTGGACGGCCAAACGGAAGGCGCCCGATGAGCGGCCCCTACACGTCGGAAGCGCAGGCAGCCTGCGAGCCGATGCCCCGCGCCATCCGCGATCTACATGACACAGGCCGGATCCGCTCCGGCGACCCGGATCGGCTTCGGGCCACCACCGTCATGAACCACACAGCCGACGCGCTCACAGCGATCGGGGTGGAACTCGGTGCATTCGACCGGCGCATCGTCACGTGGATGTGCTCGACGTGGGAGCCGACCGCCGTCCAAGTCGTTCTCGGGCTCGTCTCCCGCGCCCACGTAGCAGGACGGCGGAGTAGCGCCCGGTGAGCGGCCGAACACAAACGTAGGCGAGCCTGACCGGCCACGCTGTGGTGCCGCCGGCCGCGGTCACCAATTCGACCCCGACCACACGACTGACGAGGACATCACCATGAACCACCCCGAGGAAGACGAGAACACCGACGCGGCGGTCTTCGAGGACATCGCGGCCGTGCTCCGCGGCGACACGTCGTTCTTCGGACCGCTGTCCCCGGACAGCAGCCGGATCCTCGGCCTCCTGGCCTACGGCATCCACGAGATCTTCGTGTCTCTGGCGACCGACGACGCCCGCACCCTGGGGGAGACCAGCGCCGCCCGGCCGTACCTGTCCCGGGGCGAGTGCGACCAGGTCGCCGAGCTGGTCGCCGGGATCGCGGACGCTTTCAGCCTGCCGAACGGGCCCACCACGACGAGGGCCCGCGGGTTCCTGGCCACCGCCGCCAGCCTCGCGGGAACTCTGGAGACCGCCGGTGGACACACGCTGACCGTCGACTCCGCCGCCTGAGCTTCCCTGCCGCAACCGCAGCCCCGCACACCTGCTCCGCAGCCCGCCGCACCGCAACCGGTGCGGGATCGGATCTGCGGGTTGGTGTGCGGGGCTGCGGCGTTTGCGGTGACCGTTGCGGCGGCCGGCTTGCGGTTGCGGAGCGCCGCAACGTTGCGGTGGCAGCGCCGGGGGTTCTTGCGGTGACCGCAATGCGGCCGACCGCAAAGGCTCGCCGCAACCTTGCGGTCACCGCAACCCGCAACCACACGGTGATCTTTGCGGCGGCCCGCAACGTTGCGGGCCGCACACCGCAAACGGGGCGACCTGCATGTCGCGGTGCGGAGCTTGCGGTGTGCGGTGGCCGTGCGGTCCGCACCGCATGCGGTGCGGTGTCCCCGTGCGGTGCCGCATCGCGGACGAGGCCGTGCGGTGGTTGCGGTTGCGGTGCGGCGATCTGGCCGTGCGGTGCGGGCCGCGTGCGGTGCGACATCCGCACCGCACGGTGCGGCGGTGCGGTCCGCGCCGCGGCTGACCTGCGGCGTGCGGTGGTTCCTCGCCGTGCGGTGCGGTCCCGCAACCATGCGGTGGCCCATGCGGTGCGGTGCCGGTGCGGTGCGGTGGTCACCGCACGGTGCGCCGCATGCGGTGCCGGGCTGGCCTGCGGGTGTGCGGCGGCCGGTGCGGTGGTCTCGGATCCGGCGGGCTGGTGCGGTGCGGTGCGGCCGTGCGGTGCGGTGGGCGGACTTCGTGCGGTGTACCACCGCACCCCGTGCGGTGGCCATGTGGTGCGGTGCGGCGGGCTGGCTCCCGTACGGTGCGGTGGCCATGTGGTGCGGTGCGGCGGCCGGCGTACGGTGCTTGGCCGTACCGTGCGGGGACCCACCTGCCGCAGGTCCGTACGGTGCGGTGCGGCATGCGGTGACCGCACCGTACGGCGCCGAAGCTACCCGAGCCGTACGGTGCGGTCCGATACGGCGAGCACCGTACGGGCATCACGGTTGAGCTGCGGTCGTACGGAGTTCGGTACGGCCCGGACCGCACCGGCCGGTGCGTCCAGCCCTGCCGTACGGCGAGATGCGGTCTCCCGCAGCCGTACGGCTACATCTCAGACGTTGCCGTACGGGCGGCACTCCGTATCGGCTCGGCGGGTTCGTGCGGAGTCGCTTCGGTATGGGGCTGCCACCGTCCGACCGGTGCGGTTGTGCGCCGGGGTGGACGAGGCAGGGCCTGCGGTATGTCGATGCCAGCGTGGCACCGGTATCCCACAAGCGGCGCATCGTGCGCCGCCCCGGTGCTGGCGGTTGCAGTGTTCGACCGTCTACCGACCGGGTGCGGAGTACGGGCAATACGGGGCGGCCGGCGTGCCCACGGCGATGTAGCAGTCCGGTGGATCGGAGACCAGCGCCGCACGGGTGCGGTCGCCGTAGCGGGCCCGGTCCTGCGCGGCACTGCTCAGCGACCAGATGTCAACGCCGTGCTGCCCCTGGCAGAAGCCTGAGCGCCACGAAGCCTGAGCCCACAGGGGTTCATGGTTGACGGTGGGCGCGTCGGTGGGCGGTGCTTCGGTATGACCGTCGCAGATGACGGCGTAGGCCCGCTGATACGGGGTGAGGCCGGGGCTGGTGGCAGCCGCCGGGGCCGGGCCGGCGGCAGGTGCACGTGTGCCGCAGGCCGCGACGATGAGGCTGACGATGGCGATACCCAAAATGATGTTGCGGCGCATGATGACGTTCCCCCCTGGCGTCGGACACAGGTTAGCGATGGGGGTGTCCCACATGACCGGTGCCCGTCTGAGCTGTGAGCGCCGGCCATTCAGGAGAAATGGTCTAACTGACTATTTCTATGCTGCGGGGCTGACCTTCGGCGACGGCGCCGACCGCTTCCGCGGCACATCCTCACCGAACACCGCGAAGTACAGCGCGGCGATCAACTTAGTGTCCGGGTCCAACCGGCCCTCCGTGAAACGCACCTCGAACGGGCCGTACGTGCCGGGCCCGGCCTCTTCGAGTACCGGCCGGGCCTTCGCCTTCAACTTGCGGGCCAGGGCCTCCAGGCGGGCGGCTTCGGCCCACGCAGCTGCGGCTTCCTCGACTGGTCCGGCGGTGCGGGGGAGTGGGCGTAGGTCCCCGGTGGGACGGCGGTGCCAGCCGGGGACGGCCCGGGTGCGGCTGATGTTGACTGCCCGCCGTTCGGCGTACGCCTCGACGCTGGCGGCGCTGACACCGTCGTCGAGGTGGGTGAGCTTGCCGGCGCGCAGGTAGCGGCAGGCGGTGGCCTCGGTGATGGTGAGGGCCGCGGCGGCGCTGCTGATGCTGATGGGGGAGTCGGTGGCGGCCGGTGTGAGGAGTTCGGTGATCGTCATGGCTGCCCCCGGCTGGTGTGGTGGTTGAACACCACTCAACATAGTAGCGCATCGCTACTATGTGAAGGACTGGCCCATCAACGCACGAACAACCTAGTAGCGGGACGCTACGATGTACTCGTGGCCGACAACCCCGACGACCTCCTCAGTTACACCGAGATCGTCACCCTCACCGAACAGCGCGGAACGCCGATCAAGCGGAACAGCCTGCGTGCGCTCCGCGCCACCGGCCGCATGCCCGACCCCGACGATCTCACCTTCCCCGACCGCCCCCGCTGGCGACGGGACACGATCGTCACCTGGCTCGACACCCGGCCCGGGAAGGGGGCCCGCACCGACCTGCGGAGCAACCCGCCAGTGCCACCGTCACGCTGACGGAGACTCATCGACAGCCGTCGGGGACGACGAGGTGTCGGCTGAGGGGCTGGCGCTGGAATCTGACGGCAAGCTGGTTGCCTCCGCCGGCCGGCCTCGCGAAGGTGTAGGGGACGGGACTGGAGCCGCCGGAGGCGTCATCAGCGGCTTCGCCGTTGATGTGAGCCCCGTCCATACGCCGTTGACACATCGCACGCCGCCGTAAGGCCCGGCGAACGTCAGCGAAGGATCATGGGTGCAGTGCACGCCCACGGGCCACGGCGACGGTGGCGGGGTGTACGGCCCGTTCGCCCCTGCCGTGTCCGGATCGAGTTCGGTCGGTGACGGCGAGGCCACCGGTGCCGGTGCCGGTGTCTGCGCTGGCGACGTTGCAGGCGCGGCGACGCTCGGCGAGGCCGACATGGTCGGCGATGGTGTCGCCGCTGTCTGGATGACCGGTGCTGGCTGGCATCCGGCGGCGACCAGCGCGAACAGTCCGACCGCCGGCAGCAGCATGAGCATGCGACGCACGATTTCCCCCGTAACGTTCATCGGCGGGCAGCATAGCGACCTGCCAGTGAGCGGAGAGCAACGGGAAGGCCACGCTCACCGAGTGATGATCCAATTTGGAATGGGCATGCACAGCGCATGAGGAAGCTGAGCCCCGCACTTCGATCGCTGAAGGCCCGTGCCGCCGCGAACGAGTCGTGGGCGCGGACGAGAGACAGGTCGGGGCGGACGGCTCCGGCGCGGGCGGCGGCAATCGCCCGGTTCGAGCAGCAGGTTGACCCGGATGGGCTGCTGTCAGCGCAGGAGCGGGCAAAGCGCGCTGAATACGCCCACAAAGCCCACATGCAGCGGCTCGCAGCGCGCAGCGTCGCAGTACGCCAGGCCCGACGACGAGGCGAGAGCACGTGAGGGCGGCTCCATCTGCCATGGCGTCCTCGGACGTCCCGGACATCGGCCAGAGCCGTCGGCGGCCACGTGCTCGACCGGCTCAACCCGAACCGGCACCGCCGCCGACCCCATCCTTCTCTGATGGCCTGTGGACGACAGCGGACGTCGCGAAGATCTGCAAGGTCAGCGAGGGCACTGTCCGGCACTGGCGGTTCGTCCGCGGACGGGTCGAACGCCTCGATCCGGACCTGCTGCGCCGGGCGTACGACTCGGATGAGGAACTCGGCCCGCCGTTCGCGAAGGTTGGCCGGCATGTCCGCTACCGTCCTGCTGACGTCCGCGCATGGCTCGCCGGCAAGTGGAGCAGACATCATCGAGATGAGCAGCTCGGGTCTGGAAAGCTAGTCTCCGAGGCCCCGGGCTACAGGATCTAGCCGGATCAAGATCGGACCTCTTCGGACATCTGGCATCTCATGCCGCAGGGTTGCACGGATCGTCAGGCGTGCAGCCCTCGACCGGCGGAGCGTACGAGGCATGGCGATCAAATTCGACGGGACGATCGACGAACTCGACACCACGGGAATTTTCAGCCGAAGCCGTCAGGTCTTCGCGGCAGTGAACCCCAATGGCCTCCAGGGCACCGATGCGGCCCTCTACGCCCTTGCTGGCGGTGTGCTGACCATCGCCTCGCACCTGATCCGGATCGACGACTTTGATGAGATCGTTACGGTCTTGAAGAGTCTCTACAAGATCGAGGTGCAGAAGTATCAGGACGGGCAGCGCGGCTGACCCAGTACCGCCAAAGCTGTGGCGGGTTCGGCTGAGCTGGTGCGGTCACCAGCCGTGAGCCCGCCACTCCGCCAGATAAGTCCGCTCTGCGGGGCGATCTAGACGATGAGGAGCTTCACGGACTGCTGTGAGTCCGACCGGTCAGGCCGCAGGTGCCACGACACCACGATGTGGGTGGTTGCCGTCTCAAATCCCTGGGACAGATAGAGCAGATGGTCTAGGCCCGGAGGGATCTCGTCGAAGTCCGTCTGTCGGCCTGCGCTGTCCAGGTCGCCGATGTCGACATGGACTCCATACGCCGAGTCTGTGCCCGAGTGATGGAGCGCATGGTTGTCCTTGCCGAGCGGGCGCAGCCTGAAGACAACCCGCCGCCGTTCGGCATCAGCAAGTTCATCGGCGCGGCGCTCCTGCTCGATGCGGGTTGCCTCTTCCTCGGCATCGGCGGAGCGCCGCGCCTCGTCCGCGGCACGGCGCGCCTCATCAGCCGCCCGCTCAGCCGCTTCAGCGGCCCGTACCGCGATCCGCCGTTGACTGTGAGAGTAGATCGACGCGGCAACCACCGTAACGATGGAGACGACTAGCTCGGCCGTGTCCATCAGTCAGCCGTCCGCTGCGGTGAGCCGGTCGAGGTGATGCCGGTTTGACACATGACGAATCCCCTTATGTCGTACCGGGGACACCTTAGACGGATCGCCCTCCGCGCCCTGCGGCTGGTGATCGTTATCGCCGAGCTACCAGCCGCGGGCCCGCCACTCGGCGAGATGGGGGCGCTCTACGCCGATCGTCGAGTCGAACCCGTGGCCGGGGTAGATCCACGTCGTGTCTGGCAACGGGCCGAAGATTTTCTCTTCGAGGTCGTCCATCAGGCTCGTGAAGTCGTCCGGATCTGTTGTCCTCCCAGGACCGCCGGGGAACAGGCAGTCGCCGGTGAACAGGTGCGGTGAGGCGGGGTCGGCGTCGTAGAGCAGGGCGACCGAGCCAGGTGTGTGGCCGACCAGATGGATGGCGCGCAGGCTGGCGCGACCGACGGTGACCACATCGCCGTCCCGAACGATCCGGGCCGTCGGCACGGGGATCTCGGGGGCGTCGTCGACGTGGGCGACGGTGGTCGCACCGGTGGCGGCCACCACCTCGGCGAGTGCCTGCACGTGGTCGGCGTGCCGGTGGCTGGTGACAACGGTGGCCAGTCCCGCGTCACCGACCAGGCGCAGCAGCGTGTCGGCCTCGTTCGCCGCGTCGATGAGCAGTTGCTCATCGGTGACGGCGCAGCGCAACAGGTAGGCGTTGTTGTTCATCGGGCCGACCGCGACCTTTGTCACGGTCAGGCCAGGCAGTGTTCGGGTGTCCGCCGGGCCGCCGACGGTGACCTGGCCGGAGTAGGCGTCGCCCGCCGTACCCTGCTCGCTGCTCATGGGTGCTGCCCCTTCGACGGACTCCCGCGGTCCCTCCCATCCTTCCCCACGGTCGCCTTCGGCGGGGCGGGCGGTGGACGCGCTCGGCGAGGCCGTCGACGAAGCCCGCCGTGCGCAGCCCGCTGCGCCCAGCCCGCCGGGCTGGTGATCATCGCGGCCGTGGCCGGGCAGCGAGTGTCGGCTGGTCCGGCCGGCGGCGGAACATCCGCTGGTAGCGGATGGTTACCGTCGTTCGGATGGGGGCCGCGCCGCCATGGCCGATCGGCGCCGGTGTGGGCCGGTGTGGGCCTCACGTGGGTCGTGGTGCCGGGTTGGGTTCGCCGCCGGGTAGAACCGCTGCTGTGCGGCGTTGGCCGCGGTGCGGTATGGACAGCTGCCGCGGGAGGTGGCCGCGACGGAACTGTCGGACCCCATCCGTAGCATGGCGACACCCGCCCAGGTCCGATTTCCGGAAGATCATGAGGGATCGACGATGGCCGACCGACTTGTCGTGCGTGGCGCGCGTGAGCACAACCTCCGCGACGTTGACCTTGACCTGCCCCGGGATGGGCTGATCGTCTTCACCGGAATGTCGGGATCGGGCAAGTCGAGCCTCGCCTTCGACACGATCTTCGCCGAGGGGCAGCGGCGTTACGTCGAGTCGCTGTCGGCCTACGCCCGCCAGTTCCTCGGTCAGATGGACAAGCCGGATGTGGATTTCATCGAGGGCCTGTCCCCGGCGGTGTCCATCGACCAGAAGTCGACCTCGCGCAACCCGCGGTCCACCGTCGGCACGATCACCGAGGTGTACGACTACCTGCGGCTGCTCTACGCCCGCGCGGGCCGCCCGCACTGTCCGAAATGCGGGCGGCCGATCGCCCGGCAGACGCCCCAGCAGATCGTCGACCGGCTGCTCGAGCTGCCCGAGGGCACCCGTTTCCAGCTGCTCGCCCCGGTGGTGCGCGGGCGCAAGGGTGAGTACGTCGACCTGTTCGCCGAGCTCCAGAGCTCCGGCTTCGCCCGCGCCCGGGTCGACGGCGACGTCGTCGCCCTCACCGACGTGCCCAAGCTCGCCAAGCAGCGCAAGCACACCATCGAGGTCGTCGTCGACCGGTTGGCGGCGAAGGCGTCGGCCAAGCAGCGTCTGACCGACTCGGTGGAGACCGCGCTGCGTCTGGGTGGGGGCCTGGTGCTCGTCGACTTCGTCGACCGGCCCGCTGACGATCCCGACCGCGAGCGGATGTACTCCGAACATCTGGCCTGCATGTACGACGACCTGTCGTTCGAGGAGCTGGAACCGCGGTCGTTCTCGTTCAACTCGCCCTACGGCGCCTGCCCGGACTGCTCCGGCATCGGCACCCGCAAGGAGGTCGACCCGGAGCTCGTCGTTCCCGACCCGACGCTGTCGCTGGCGCAGGGCGCGGTGGCGCCGTGGGCCGGTGGGCACAACAAGGAGTACTTCGAGCGGCTGCTCACCGCGCTCGCCGAGGACCTCAGCTTCCGGATGGACACGCCCTGGGAGGGGCTGCCCGAGCGGGCCCGCAAGGCGGTGCTGCACGGCAGCGGCGACACCGAGATCCACGTCGGCTACACCAACCGCTACGGGCGCAAGCGGTCCTACTACGCGTCCTTCGAAGGTGTGATCGGCTTCATCGGCCGCCGCCACCGCGAGGCCGAGTCGGACAGCAGCCGCGAGCGGTACGAGGGGTACATGCGCGATGTGCCGTGCCCGACGTGCCGCGGTGCGCGGCTCAAGCCCGAGTCGCTCGCGGTCACCCTCGGGGCGCGTTCGATCGCCGAGGTGTCGGGGATGGCGATCGGGGAGTGCGCCGAGTTCCTGCGCGGCCTGGAACTCACCGAGCGGGAGCAGGTGATCGCCGGTCGGGTGCTCAAGGAGGTCGACGCCCGGCTGTCGTTCCTGCTCGACGTCGGTCTGGACTATCTCTCGCTGGACCGGGCCGCGGGCACGCTGGCCGGCGGGGAGGCGCAGCGCATCCGGCTCGCCACCCAGATCGGCTCCGGGCTCGTCGGCGTGCTGTACGTGCTGGACGAGCCGTCCATCGGCCTGCACCAGCGGGACAACCGCCGGCTCATCCAGACCCTCGAGCGTCTGCGTGACCTTGGCAACACCCTCATCGTCGTCGAGCACGACGAGGACACGATTCGCGCGTCCGACTGGGTGGTCGACATCGGTCCCGGTGCCGGCGAGCACGGCGGGCGGGTCGTCGTGTCCGGGCCGGTGGAGGAGCTGCTGGCCAGCGAGGAGTCGATGACCGGCGCCTACCTGTCGGGGCGTCGGCAGATCCCGGTCCCTGACATCCGCCGTGTTCCGACGAAGGGTCGCTCGCTCACGGTGCACGGGGCCCGGGAGCACAACCTGCGCGATGTCACGGTCTCGTTCCCGCTCGGCTGCTTCGTCGCCGTCACCGGTGTGTCCGGGTCGGGCAAGTCGACGCTGGTCAACGACATCCTCGCGGCGGTGCTCGCGAACCGGCTCAACGGCGCCCGCGAGGTGCCGGGCCGCCACCGCACCGTCAGCGGCCTCGAGGAGCTGGACAAGGCCGTCCGGGTCGACCAGTCGCCGATCGGGCGCACCCCGCGATCGAATCCGGCCACCTACACCGGCGTGTTCGACCACGTCCGCCGGCTGTTCGCCGAGACGACCGAGGCGAAGGTGCGCGGCTACCAGCCCGGCCGGTTCTCGTTCAACGTCAAGGGCGGCAGATGTGAGGCCTGCTCCGGCGACGGCACCATCAAGATCGAGATGAACTTCCTTCCGGACGTGTACGTGCCGTGTGAGGTCTGCCACGGTGCGCGCTACAACCGGGAGACCCTGGAAGTGCACTACAAGAACCGCAGCATCGCCGACGTGCTCGACATGCCGATCGAGGAGGCCGCCGAGTTCTTCGCCGCGGTGCCGGCGATCGCCCGTCACCTGCGCACCCTCAACGACGTCGGGCTTGGGTACGTCCGGCTGGGCCAGCCGGCACCGACGCTGTCCGGTGGCGAGGCGCAACGGGTGAAACTCGCCGCCGAACTACAGCGCCGCTCCACCGGCCGCACCGTCTACGTCCTGGACGAGCCGACGACCGGGTTGCACTTCGAGGACATTCGCAAACTGCTCGGGGTACTCGGCCGGCTGGTCGACGCGGGCAACACCGTCATCGTCATCGAGCACAACCTCGACGTGATCAAAACCGCTGACTGGGTCATCGACATGGGTCCCGAGGGTGGCACCGGCGGCGGTCGGGTCGTGGCACAGGGCACACCGGAAAGTGTGGCCGCGGTCACTGAAAGCCATACCGCGGTGTTCCTGCGCGAGATTCTTGGCGGCCGGGTCGCCGGTACGGACGGTGGCGGCCGGGTCGCCGGTACGGACGGTGGCGGCCGGGGTGCCAGGGGTGGCGGTGTCGAGGGCGGCGGTGTCGGGGGCGAAGGTGCCGGGGGCGAAGGTGTCGGGGGCGAAGATGGCGAGGGCGCGGGTATCCGGCGCGAACGCGTCGCCGAGGCCGCGGCCCGCTAAGGCCGCGCCCGCCGCGCCGGTGCCGGTCGGCCGCCGCGGCGACTGGCCGCGGCGCGGGCGGCGGTCAGTCCTGGAGGAGGTCGGCGAGCACGGTGTCGAGCTCCTGCTCGGTGTGCTCCTGGCCGGTGGGCACGAGCCGCTCGGTGCGGTCGAGGAAACGGCGCAGCGGCGCCGTGGCCAGCACGACCACCTTGCTCTTCTCGCCGTCGGCCAGGTCGAGGCGGATGCCGCGCTGCTCGGGGTCGGGGCCGATGCGCACGTCGCCGTCGCCGACGGTGCGCTCCAGGCCTGTGCGCAGCGCGTCACGTGGCGCCACCCAGTGACCCTGGGGCAGGGCGGGGTGCTCCGGTCGGGATATCAGGGTCAGCGACACGGCCAGCGGATCGCAGGCCCGCCAGCAGATCTGGAACACCGTCACCCGCCCGCTGTTGGCGCCGTCGTCCACGACGAACTCCGCGGTGACGTCCTTTCCAAACACGTGCTGGCTCCCTCGGTTCGCCATCCGGTGTGTCGAGGGTCGCAGCCTCGCGCGTCGGGCGCCAGCGGGAGAGCCCCGAACACCGGAAGGTGTGGATGTGATCACTTTACGTCCTCGATTGCTGAGGCGCTGCCGGACCGTCCCGACGTCGGGAACCGGACCCCCGCCGACCAGGTCGCACGCTATGCGTGATGAAATGGTTACGTGCAGGTGCTGCCCGTCCAGGATGATGGTCGCCGTAGGCTCGGTTCATGGCTGATCCGGCGTCCTACCGGCCTGCGCCGGGGTCGATCCCCGAGACCCCCGGCGTCTACCGCTTCCGTGACGAGCATGGCCGCGTGCTGTACGTCGGCAAGGCCAAGAACCTGCGCTCCCGGCTCGCGAACTACTTCGCCGCCCCGCACACGCTGCATCCCCGCACCCAGCAGATGGTGCGGACGGCCTGCGGTGTCGAGTGGACGGTGGTCGCCACCGAGGTCGAGGCACTACAGCTCGAGTTCACCTGGATCAAGGAGTTCGACCCGCGGTTCAACGTCCGCTACCGCGATGACAAGAGCTATCCGAGTCTCGCCGTGACCCTTCACGAGGAGTTCCCGCGCCTGCAGGTCATGCGGGGGCCAAAGCGCAAGGGCGTGCGGTACTTCGGGCCGTATGTCCATGCCTGGGCGATCCGGGAGACCCTGGATCAGCTGCTGCGGGTGTTCCCGGCGCGGACCTGTTCGGCCGGGGTGTTCCGCCGCGCCGGGCAGGTGGGCCGGCCGTGTCTGCTCGGCTACATCGACCGGTGCAGCGCGCCGTGCGTCGGACGGGTCGACGCCGCCGAGCACCGGGCGATCGTCGAGGACTTCTGCGACTTCATGTCCGGCCAGACGGGCCGGTTCCTGCGCCGCATCGAGCAGGACATGCGCGCCGCCGCGGCGGCCCAGGAATACGAGCGGGCCGCCCGGCTGCGCGATGACGCCGGTGCGCTGCGCCGCGCGATCGAGAAGCAGGCGGTCGTGCTGCCCGACGGCACCGACGCCGATGTGATCGCCTTCGCCGAGGACGATCTGGAGGCCGCGGTCGCGATCTTCTACGTCCGGGGTGGGCGGGTCCGCGGCCAGCGTGGCTGGGTGGTCGACAAGGTCGAGGACGTGACCACCGCCGACCTCGTCGAGCAGTTCCTCACCCAGGACTACCTCGAGGGCATCGCACCACCCGCCATCCCCGGCGCCGAGGACACCGCTCACGTCGACGGTGCCGCGGACGGTCCGGCGGGTGCCGCGGACGGTCCGGTGGGTGGCCGCGGTGTGCGGGGGGACGCGCGCCGGCCCACGGGGCTTGCCAGCGTGGATGTCGAGGGCGCCGGTGTCGCCCGCGAGATCCTGCTACCGGTGCTGCCCCCGGACGTCCAGGCGGTGACCGAACTGCTCGCGGTGGTCCGCGGCGGCCGGGTGGAGCTGCGGGTCCCGCAGCGGGGCGACAAGCGGACCCTGCTCGAGACGGTGCAGCGCAACGCCAGTCAGGCGCTGGCCCTGCACCGCACGAAACGGGCCAGTGACCTGACCGCCCGCAGCCGCGCGCTGGCCGAACTCCAGGAGGCCCTGGACCTGCCGGACGCGCCGCTGCGCATCGAGTGCTTCGACGTCTCCAACACCCAGGGCACCAACATCGTCGCCAGCATGGTCGTGTTCGAGGACGGCCTGGCCCGCAGGTCCGAGTACCGCCGGTTCTCCATCCGGGGGCTCGCCGGCGGCGCCGGTGCCGCGGGAGACAGCGGTGGGGGCGCCTCGGGGGCGCAGGCCCGCGGTCAGGACGACGTCGCGAGCATGTACGAGACGATCCACCGACGGTTCTCCCGCTACCTCGCCGAACAGTCGCGCACCGGTGAGATCGCCGGCATCCCGGCCAGCGGCGAGGTGCCCGCGGAGCTGACCGACCCGGCCGACCCAGCCAGTTCAGCCAGTTCAGCCAGTTCAGCCAGCCCGGCCGGGTCGGCGGGGGAGCCGGCCGTGGGTGGGCAGCCGCTCGATCCGGACACCGGACGTCCCCGTCGGTTCGCCTACCCACCGAACCTCGTCGTCGTGGACGGTGGGGCGCCGCAGGTCGCGGCGGCCGCGCGGGCGTTGAACGACCTCGGCATCGACGACGGGCCGGGCGGAGTGGCACTGTGTGGACTCGCGAAGCGGCTGGAGGAGGTCTGGCTTGCCGACAGCGACGAACCGGTGATCCTCCCGCGCACATCCGAGGGCCTCTACCTGCTACAACGGGTGCGGGACGAGGCACACCGCTTCGCGATCACCTATCACCGGCAGAAGCGTTCCACCGCGATGGTGGCCTCCGCGCTCGACGAGGTGCCAGGCCTCGGTGAGACGCGGCGCAAGGCGCTGCTGCGGGCGTTCGGTTCGGTCGCGAAGATCCGCGCGGCCAGCGCGGAGGAGCTCGCTCAGGTCTCCGGGATCGGTCCGCGCACCGCCGCGGCGATCGTGACGGCCCTCGCCCGCACGGCGCCGGGGCAACCCGCGGCGCCCGCCCCGGCCGTCGACCCGATGACCGGTGAGATCCTCGACCACGCCGACGCGGGACGGACGCCATGACCACACCGACCCTCGAGTTGGCCATCATCACCGGGCTGTCCGGCGCCGGCCGCAGCACGGCCGCCAAGTGCCTGGAGGACCTCGGCTGGTTCGTCGTCGACAACCTGCCGCCCGCGTTGCTGTCCACGATGGCCGAACTGGGGCATCGTTCCGGTGGGGCGGTCAGCCGGATCGCCGTCGTCGTCGACGTCCGCGGGCGGGCGTTCTTCTCCGACCTGCGGGCGGCGGTCGCGGCGCTGGACACCCGGGGCATGCAGCCCCGGATGCTGTTCCTGGAGGCCAGCGACGACGCGCTGATCCGCCGGTTCGACCACGTCCGCCGGCCGCATCCGCTGCAGGGCGACGGCCGGGTCGTCGACGGCATCGGACGTGAGCGCACACTGCTCGCGGAACTACGCGGCGAGGCCGACCTGGTGCTGGACACGACCGACCTCAACGTCCACGAACTGCGGGCGAAGATAGACGCCGCGTTCGGTCAGCCGCGTACCCACCGGCTCAACGCCACCGTCGTCTCGTTCGGCTACAAGTACGGGCTGCCCCTGGACGCCGACCTCGTGGCCGACTGCCGCTTCCTGCCCAACCCCCACTGGGTCGAGGAGCTGCGCCCCTACACCGGACGGGACCCGCAGGTCCGCGACTACGTGCTCGCCCAGCCGGGCGCGCGGGAGTTCCTCGACCAGTACGCGGCGCTGCTGCATCTGATGGGCGACGGGTTCGCCCGCGAGGGCAAGCGGTACCTCACCCTCGCGGTCGGCTGTACCGGCGGCAAGCACCGCAGCGTCGCCATCGCCGAGCAGGTCGGCGCGCGTCTGGCCGCCGACGGCATCGGCGTTCGCGTCGTGCACCGCGACCTGGGTCGGGAGTGAGCGTGAGCCGTTTCGACGACGAGGACGACGAGGCCCGACTGCCACCGGCGGTGGTCGCCTTCGGTGGCGGGCACGGTCTGGCCGCCTCCCTGGCGGCACTGCGCCGACTGACCCCGGCCCTGACCGCGGTAGTGACCGTCGGTGATGACGGTGGTTCGTCGGGACGGCTGCGCAGTGAGCTCGGCGCCCTGCCCATGGGCGATCTGCGGATGGCGCTGGCGGCCCTCGCCGGCGCCGACGGTGACCCGGCGACCTGGGCCGACCTGTTCCAGCACCGGTTCGGCGGGCCCGGTCCGCTGGCCGGACACGCGGTCGGGAACCTGGTGCTCACCGGCCTCGCCGAACGCACCGGATCGCCGGTGGCAGCCCTGGACCTGGCCGCCGCGCTGCTCGGGGTACGGGGCCGGGTGCTGCCGCTGGCGACGGCGGGCATCGACATCGTCGCCGATGTCGCCGGGCTTGATCCGCGCGAGCCGGAGGTGACCGCCGAGGTCCGCGGGCAGGCGGCGGTGGCCACCACGACCGGCCGGGTGGTGGGGCTGCGGGTCGCGCCGGCCGCACCGGTGCCCTGCCGGGAGGCGGTGGCGGCCGCGCGGGCGGCGGACTGGCTGGTACTCGGCCCGGGCTCGCTCTACACCAGCATGCTGCCGCATCTGCTGGTGCCCGGGATGCGTCAGGCGATCACCTCGGCGCGCGGACGTACGCTCATGGTGCTGAACCTGGCAGCGCAGCCAGGGGAGACCGCCGGTTACACCCCGCAGGCCCATCTCGACGCGCTGCGCCGGCACGTGCCCGGACTGCGTCTGGACGTGGTGCTCGCCGATCCCACCGCGGTGCCCGATCCCGCCCCGCTCGCGGCCGCGGCCGCTCTGCTGGGCGCCCGGCTGCACCTGGCGCCGGTACGGGTGCCCGGCGCGCCCATCCACGATCCGATCCGGCTCGCGGCCGCCTTCCAGGCGGTGTTCGCGGACGGAGATCCGAGGCACTCGGCCCGGCAGACGACCGCGGTGGCGGTCGGCGGGGCCGCCCGGTCCGGGTGCCCTTCGTCTGGCGGAGCCGTCCGCCGGACCTCATCTGGTGAAGCCAAGGAGTGATCGGTGTGGCGGCGATGACGGCCACCGTCAAGGATGAACTGAGTCGGTTGCGGGTCGCTAAACCCTGCTGCCGGCGGGCTGAGATGGCGGCGTTGCTGCGTTTCGGCGGCGGTCTGCACATCGTCGGGGGCCGGATCGTCGTCGAGGCGGAGCTGGATACGGGGGCGACCGCGCGGCGGCTGCGCCGGGAGGTCGCCGAGGTGTTCGGCTTCCCGTCCACCGTGGCGGTGCTCGCCGCGGGCGGGTTGCGGCGCTCGGTGCGTTACATCGTGCGGGTCGAACGCGACGGGGAACAGCTGGCCCGCTCCACCGGGCTGCTCGACCAGCGTGGCCGGCCCGTGCGTGGGCTGCCGCCGCAGGTCGTCACCGGTTCGGCCTGTGACGCCGCGGCGGCCTGGCGGGGCGCGTTCCTCGCCCACGGGTCGCTCACCGAACCGGGGCGGTCCTGCTCGCTGGAGGTCACCTCGCCCGGGCCGGAGGCGGCGCTGGCGCTGGTCGGCGCGGCGCGGCGGCTCGGTGTGCAGGCCAAGAGCCGCGATGTGCGCGGGGTGGACCGGGTGGTGATCCGCGACGGGGACGCGATCGGGGCGCTGCTGACCCGGATCGGGGCGCACGACAGCCTGCTGGCCTGGGAGGAACGGCGGATGCGCCGGGAGGTCCGGGCGACCGCGAACCGACTGGCCAACTTCGACGACGCGAACCTGCGTCGGTCGGCGCGAGCGGCGGTCGCGGCCGGGGCCCGGGTCCAGGCCGCGATGCGCATCCTCGGTCAGGACGCCCCCGAACACCTGCTGGCCGCGGGACGGCTACGTCTCGAGCACGCCCAGGCGTCCCTGGAGGAACTGGGCGCGCTCGCAGACCCGCCGTTGACCAAGGACGCGGTGGCCGGGCGGATTCGTCGGCTGCTGGCGCTCGCCGACAAGCGGGCGAACGCCCTGGGCATCCCGAACACGGAGGCGAGCGTCTCACCGGATCTGCTGGAGAACGCCTGACAAGCCCTCGTGTCATTCGGTCCATTTCGGGCATTCCGTTCGATCTTTGTTCGCGGAATTGTGCTCCTGACGAGTCCGGTCGGGACCGGTCCGGACCATGGCCGACAACGCCGCGCCAGGCTGATCAACAGGCCCGACCGGCAGTGGAATAATGTGCCGGGATGGCACCATCGTGATCGCCCACAGGGGGCGGGGTGGTGGTCCCTGTCCGGGCTGTCCGCCGGGCGGCCGGGCCCGGCCACGGTCGGTCCGCGGATCGGATCGTCGCTGGCTCGGGGTCCGTCCGAGCAGGGTGGGGGCCGATCGGCGGCGGCGGTCCGGTGCCGTTGGTCCGCGGTCGTCCCGGGTGGCGGAAATGCGGCCATGTGTGAGGAGACCAACACCGCACGGTTCGGATTGCGGCCGATGATGTGCGAACTCGTTAGGCTCCTCCCTCGACAACGTCATACCGAACGGCGTCATGGCGCAACGGTGTCGTGACGGTCAAAACGACGAGACACACGACGGTAGGGAGAGTTCAGGACGTGGCGACAAGGGTGGGTGTCAACGGCTTCGGGCGGATCGGCCGTAACTTCTGGCGGGCGCTCGCGGCGAGCAAGCGGAACGACCTCGAGATCGTCGCCGTCAACGACCTGACCGACAGCAAGACGCTCGCGCATCTGCTGAAGTACGACACGACGCTGGGCACGCTGGCCGCGCCGGTCAGCGTCACCGACGGTGGCATCAAGGTCGGCGACTCGGTGATCAAGGTGCTCGCCGAGCGTAACCCGGCCGCGCTGCCGTGGGGCGAGCTCGGTGTCGACATCGTGATCGAGTCCACCGGCCGCTTCACCAAGGCCGCCGACGCGGCCCAGCACCTGCAGGCGGGCGCGAAGAAGGTCATCATCTCGGCGCCGGCCAAGGACGAGGACATCACCATCGTCATGGGTGTCAACGACGACACCTACGACCCGGCCACGCAGCACATCCTGTCCAACGCCTCCTGCACCACCAACTGCGTGGCGCCGATGGCGAAGGTCCTCGACGAGGCGTTCGGCATCGTCCAGGGCCTGATGACCACGGTGCACGCCTACACCAACGACCAGGTCATCCTGGACTTCCCGCACTCGGACCTGCGCCGGGCCCGGGCCGCCGCGCAGAACATCATCCCGACCACCACCGGTGCCGCCAAGGCCACCTCGCTCGTCCTGCCGCAGCTCAAGGGCAAGCTGGACGGTCTGGCCATGCGCGTGCCGGTGCTCGACGGCTCGGTCACCGACCTCGTCGCGACGCTGGCGAAGCCGGCCAGCAAGGAGCAGGTCAACGCGGCGTTCAAGGCGGCGGCCGAGGGTCCGCTCAAGGGTTACCTCGTCTACACCGAGGACCCGATCGTCTCCTCCGACATCGTCAACACCCCGGCCTCCTGCACCTTCGACTCGCTGCTGACGATGTCCGCCGGCAACCAGGTCAAGGTCATCGGTTGGTACGACAACGAGTGGGGCTACTCCAACCGCCTGGTCGACCTGACCGCGCTCGTCGGCGCCCGCCTCTAGCTCGTTCGTCCACCTCGTTCGCGCACCTCGTTCGCGTACTTCGCTCACGCACCTCGCTCGTTCACGCGGCCGGGCCCGGTCCGACCGGGCCCGCCGCGTCACTGCCGCCCGTCCGTCGTCGCCGGCCAGCCGGCCCGAACCCTGGAGTAACACAGAGTGAGGACGATCGACGACCTGCAGGTCGCCGGGCACCGTGTTCTGGTCCGCTGCGACCTCAACGTCCCGCTGGACCGCACGGGAGACACCCCGCGCATCACCGACGACGGCCGGGTCCGGGCGAGCCTCCCGACGATCACCGCGCTGCTCGACCGGGGCGCGCGTGTGATCGTCACCTCCCATCTGGGTCGGCCCAAGGGCGAACCGGACGCGAAGTACTCCCTCGAACCCGTCGCCGCCCGGCTGGCCGAACTGCTCGGACGCCCGGTCACCTTCGCTGGCGACGGTAGCGGCGACATCGCCGGCGCGCACGCCCGCAAGGTCGTCGCCGCCCTCGGCGACGGCGAGGTGGCGCTGCTGGAGAACCTGCGTTTCCACCCGGGTGAGACCAGCAAGGACGCCGCCGTGCGGGCCGCGTTCGCCGACGAACTGGCCGCGCTCGCCGAGTTCTACGTCGGGGACGCCTTCGGCGCCGTGCACCGCGCGCACGCCAGCGTCGTCGACGTGCCCAAGCACCTGCCACACGCCGCCGGCAGCCTCGTGCTCGCCGAACTCGACGTGCTGCGCCGGCTGTCCAGCGACCCGGCCCGCCCGTACGCGGTGGTGCTCGGTGGCTCGAAGGTCTCCGACAAGCTCGGCGTGATCCGCGCCCTGCTGCCGAAGGTCGACGCCCTGCTCGTCGGCGGCGGCATGTGCTTCACCTTCCTGGCCGCGCTCGGCCACGGCGTCGGCGCCTCCCTGCTCGAAGCCGACATGATCGACACCTGCTCGGCGCTGCTGGCCGAGGGCGGCGACCGGATCGTGCTGCCGACCGACGTGGTCGTCGCCGACCGCTTCGCCGCCGACGCCGCCACCGCGACCGTCGCCGCCGACGCCATCCCCGACGGCTGGCTCGGCCTGGACATCGGCCCCGCCTCCACCGCCGCGTTCGCCGCCCGCCTCGCCGGCGCCGCCACCGTCTTCTGGAACGGCCCGATGGGCGTGTTCGAACTGGCCCCGTTCGCCGAGGGCACCCGCGGGGTCGCCGAGGCCATCGCGGCCGGCCCCGGCTTCTCCGTCGTCGGCGGGGGCGATTCGGCCGCCGCCGTGCGCACCCTGGGCATCCCCGACGCCGGCTTCAGCCACATCTCCACCGGTGGCGGTGCCAGCCTCGAATACCTCGAGGGCAAGGCCCTGCCCGGCCTCGCCGCCCTTGACGTCTGAGCGACGACACCCGCGGGGGCGAGCACATGGCACTGGGACGTGGACGAACCGAGAAGGGTAGAACCGTGAGCGCGAAACCGACCACCGGTAGCGGTCGCCGGACGCTGGTCGCCGGCAACTGGAAGATGAACCTCAACCACCTTGAGGCGATCGCGCTGACACAGAAGGTCGCCTTCGACCTCAAGCCCGCCGAACTCGAGGCGGTCGACGTCGTGGTGATCCCGCCGTTCACCGACCTGCGCAGCGTGCAGACCCTCATCGACGGCGACAAACTGAAGCTCGCCTACGGCGCGCAGGACCTCTCCGCGCACGCCTCGGGCGCGCACACCGGCGACATCGCCGGTTCGATGCTCGCGAAGCTCGGCTGCTCGTACGTCGTCGTCGGCCACTCCGAGCGCCGCGCCGACCACCACGAGGACGACGCCACCGTGGCCGCCAAGGCCAAGGCCGCGTTCGCCGTCGGGATCACCCCGATCCTGTGCGTCGGCGAGGTCGAGGCGATCCGGGTCGCCGGCACCCACGTCGAGCACGTGCTCGGCCAACTGGCCGGTTCGCTCGCCGGGATCACCGCCGAGCAGGCCACCTCGATCGTCATCGCCTACGAGCCCGTCTGGGCCATCGGCACCGGCCGCACCGCCTCCGCCCAGGACGCCCAGGACATGTGCGCCGCCATCCGCGGCAAACTCGCCGACCTCTACACCGGCACCATCGCCGCCGGCATCCGGGTGCTCTACGGCGGATCGGTCAAGGCGGCCAACGCCGGCGAGCTGTTCACGATGCCCGACATCGACGGCGGCCTGGTCGGCGGTGCGAGCCTGCTCGCCGATGACTTCGTCGGCATCGTCCGCAGCAGCCCCACCGGCTGATCCCCGGACGCGCCCGCGTTCCGCTTCCGCTTCCGCTTCCGTTCTGACCCGCTCGCCACACGAGGCGGCGCTGGTCCGTTGTCGCCCGCGCTGCCCCGGCTGGTGGCCAAGGTGATCGCGGTGTGTCCCGGTGATCGCGGTGTGTCCCGGCCACTGGCCGAGATGATCACGGTGTGCCGCGGTGATCCAGTCATGCCGAGGGTTGTTTGACGTCATGCCGAGGGGTGTTCGGTCGTCGGGCCTCCGACACGCCGAACACCCCTCGGCGGTTGGCGGGCGTCCGGCGTGTCGCCGATGCCTGGCGGCAGGGTCGGCACCGAGCGTGGTTGCTGCCATGGCTGAGCGTGGTCATCGCCCTGGTTCAGGGCGGACTTGGTGGCGGGGGCTGGCCGAGCCCGTCGATGCCGCCGAGCCCGTCGATGCCGCCGAGCCCGTCGTTGCCCTGTGGCTGTGCGCCCTGGCGCTGAGGCGGGATCGTTCACGGATGTCGGCCTCCCCATGCCGTCGGTGGGCGCGGACGTGCGGCGGTGGGGGAGGGCGGGTGCGGACAGGGGCGGGGTGGGATGGGGTGGTGCTGGTGGTGCTGGTGGTGGTGTGGTCGGGAGCATTCGGGTCGCGCAGGGCGTTGGCGGTGTGCGGGGGTGCGGTACTTTCACTGAGTAGCATCACCCACCACGTCGCATCTGACGGTCTCTACCCGTGGGCGAGATGGCCGCGGGTGAGATGAGCGTGGGTGAGATGAGCGTGGACGCGGGGCGCTGGACGCGACCTGGCGCCGTCGGCGTCGGTGTTGGCGTCGGTGGCGGCGTCCCGACTGAACCGGGTGGCGGTGCTCTGCCGCCTCCCCTGGGAGCGGGAGCTGGTCCGAAATGACGATCGGTCTGTCGATCGCCCTGATTGTCGCGAGCGTTCTGATGATTCTGCTCGTACTGCTGCACCGGGCGAAGGGCGGTGGGCTCTCGACGCTGTTCGGCGGTGGCGTGTCGTCGTCGCTCGGCGGGTCGTCGATGGTGGAGAAGAACCTCGACCGATTGACGATCATTGTGGGCAGTGTGTGGTTCGTGTGCATTATCGGTCTCGGTCTGCTGCTGAAGAATTGAGTTCTCCGCGTGCTCGCCGCGGCTTTCACCGGCCGGCGGCGTTTCGAAACGCGGCGGTGGCGCTCGCCGCGGCGCTGGCGCTGGTCGCGGGTGCGGCCTGCGGCGGTGGGGGCGGTGGGGGCAGTGGTGAGCCGCCGAGTTCCGTGACGCCCACGGCGGTGGCCGCGGCCACCACGGCGCCGGTCGCCAAGCCCGGTGGAACCCTGCGCATCGTCGCGGGGCGAATGCCCAGCGGCGATCCCGGCTGGGCCACGACGCCGGCTGAGCAGGCCGTGGCCCGCCTGGTAACCCGTCAGCTCTACAGCTATCCGAGCGACGCGGCTCCGTCCCGGTCGACGGTCCCGCGTCCGGATCTGGCGGTCGGCGCGCCGATGGTCACCGAGAACGGGCTGGTGTACACGGTGCGGCTGCGCGCGGCGGCCCGGTGGGACACGCCGAACCAGCGCCGGATCACGGCCAATGACGTCGCCCGTGGGATCAAGCGGCTGTGCACACCGCCGAGTCCGTCGCCGTTGCGTGGTTACTTCGCCGCGACGATCGTCGGATTCCGGTCGTTCTGCGACGAGCTTGCCGCCACCCCGGCCGACGATGCCGCGGCGTTCATCGAGAGCACCACGATCGAGGGCGTCGAGATCGTCGGCGACGACACGGTGGCCTTTCACCTGCTCGCCCCGGTGAACGACTTCGTCGACGTGCTGGCGCTGCCCGCGGCGTCCCCGGCGCCGTTGGAGGCGCTGGCCTACCCGGCGAACTCCTCGGAGTACCTGCACAACCTGATCTCGGCCGGGCCGTACCGGTTCACCGGGGCACGCGACGACACGCCCGGCTACCGGCTGGCCCGCAACCCGTCCTGGAACGCGTCCTCGGACGCGATCCGACGGGCGCTGGTCGACCACATCACCATCACCGACGGTCAGACGTCCGAGGCGATGTTGCAGGAACTCGAGACCGGTGACGCGGACATGTCCCTCGATCCGGTGCTCACCACCGCACGGGCGAAGGAGCTCGCCAAGGCCAGGGACAACCGGCTCGCCCTCGACGAGGTCGGTACCACGGTGGCGTTGACCGTCGGCCTGAACGGTCCGTCCGCGGCGGCGCTGCGCGAACCGACGATCCGCCAGGCGCTGCCGTACTGCGTGGACCGCGCGGGACTCGCGGACGCGCTCGGCGGGCCGGAGCTCGCGACCGCGTCCACCGGGCTGTTGCAGGAGCCGATGACCGGTTTCAGCGACCTCGACCCGTTCCCGGACACCGGCGACAGTGGTGACCCGCAGCGATGCCGGGAGGCGCTGAGCACCACCCCGGGCGGACCGGTGACGGCCCTGTCGCTGCTGACCTCGGACAGTCCCGCGGACGCCGCGGTCGCCGAGGCCCTGCGGACGGCGTTCGCGCGCGCCGGGATCCGCCTGGACGTGCGGATTCGCACGGGCGAGCGGTACACCACCGCCGCCGTGGCGCCCCGCGGCCAGTTCTGGGACCTGGCGCTGACCAGAATCACCCCGGCCTGGTACGGCGACGCCGGCCGTACGGTCTTCCAGCCGCTGCTCGACGAGACCTGGGTGGGCCCCCGGCCGGCCGACGGCGGCTACCGTGAGCTCGCCGCTGGCCGGCAGCTGGACGCCGCGCTGCGCGCGACCTCCGAGACCGACGCGGTCACCGACTGGGGGGAGCTCGAGCAGACCGTCGTCGGCAGCGCCGCGGTGATCCCCCTGGTCGTCGTGCACACCCCGGTGATGCACAGCGCCAACATCACGACGTTCGCGATCGTCCCCTCGATCGGCACCGCCGACCCCACCGCCGTCTCGCTCGGCTCCGGCTGACCTCGTGGTGGGTTGGTAGGGGTCGGGAGGTTATCGTCCGGGGTGTGCGTGGCCGGCTTGGGGTGGTCGGTGCATCCACGTCGGGCTGTGGCGGCCTACACTCCCCCCAGGACGTACCCGGAGGGACAACCGGGGGAGTGCCGGGAACGTCGGGCTTGCTCGACTGGCTGTCGTCCGCACGGTGGGTAGTCACCGGGGCGGGTGGGGCCGGTAGGCGTCGGCGAACTGCAATCCATGGGACGAGACGAAGGAGTACGCGGGCCGTGGCAGGTGGCAACGCCATTCGGGGGAGCCGGGTCGGGGCCGGACCAATGGGAGAGGCCGAGCGGGGCGAAACTGCGCCCCGCCAGCGCATCTCCTTCTGGTGCGCGAACGAACACGAGACCAAGCCGTCGTTCGCGGCGGACGCGGCGGTACCCGAGACATGGGACTGCCCGAGCTGCGGGCTGCCGGCAGGCCGGGACCGGGAGAACACCCCCGCCCCGCCTCGCACCGAGCCGTACAAGACGCATCTCGCGTACGTCCGGGAGCGGCGCAACGAGAAGGACGGTGAGGCGATCCTCGCTGAGGCCCTCGCGAAGTTGCGGGGTGCCTCCTAGCCCTACCGGGTGCGTGCCTGACCGGGTGCGATCCCACCCGATGCGGGTCGGCTGGGTGCGGCTGCGGCTGGGCCGCTCCCAGCGGATGGCGCTGGCGTGGTGACTGAGCCGGACACGGCCGGCCAGAGCGGTCACGGAACGGCCGGCGTGGTCGGAACGGCCGGCGTGGTCGGAACGGCCGGCGTGGTCGGAACGGCCGGCGTGGTCGGGGCAGCCGGAACGGCCGGCGGCGAGGGCGGCGGGCGGCTGGTCGCAGGACGTTACCGGCTGGGCGCCTGGCTTGGCGCCGGTGGGATGGGCACGGTCTGGCATGCCCACGACGAGCTGTTGCGGGTCGACGTCGCGCTCAAGGAGATCCGCTTCCCGGCGGACCTCGACGACGCCGAGCGCGCCGGGCAGATGGCGGCGGCGATGCGGGAGGCCCGCGCGGCCGCGCGGCTGCGCGGCAACCCGCATGTCGTCACCGTCCACGACGCCGTCGAACACGACGGTCTCCCGTGGATCGTCATGGAACACGTGCCGGCCGACACCCTGGCGGCCACCGTCGAACGGCATGGACCACTCGCCGTCGCCCGCGTCGCCGAGATCGGCCTGGCGGTGCTGGACGCCCTCGTCGCCGGGCAGCGCCTCGGGGTGCTGCACCGGGATGTGAAACCGTCCAACATCCTGCTGGCCCACGACGGGCGCGTGCTGCTGACCGACTTCGGTATCGCCGCGCAGGCCGGCGACCCGACCATCCCCGACCGCTCCACGCGGGCCGAGGCGGCCGGACCGCTCGTCCTGGTCGCCGTGGAGCGTCTGCTCAGCCGCGGCGGCACGCCCGCCTACTCGGCGCCCGAACGTCTCGTCAACGGCATCGCGACGCTCTCCGGTGATCTGTTCTCCCTCGGTGCGAGCCTGTACTTCGCCGTCGAGGGCCATTCGCCGTTCGCCCGCGAGGACCTGCCGACCACCATCGGCGCCGTCGTCGGATCCGAACCACCCGCGTTCACCCGTGCCGGTCCGCTCGCCCATCCGCTCGCCGGCCTGCTCGCCAAGACCCCGGCCACCCGGCTGGACGCCCAGGGCGCCGAGGCTCTCCTGCGGTGGGCCCGCTCGTCGTCCTCCGGTCCCGGTGCGGCCGCTGGGTCCGGTTCCTCGATCATCGCCGCGCCGGGGTCCGGGGTGCCTGACCACGAGCTCGCGGCGGCGGGGCGTCCGGCGCCGGGGGGAGCCGCGCGGCCAGAGCAGGGCCGGGTGCCGTGGTCGGGTCGATGGCTGCTTGCCGGTGCGGTGCTCGTGGCGGCGCTCGTCGCGGGTGGCCTCGCGCTGTTCGGTGACGATGGTCAGCCCGCCGGCGCCGATCGCCAGCGACCGAGCGCCAGCGCGACACCGGCGCCGGCCAGCGGGTCCGCACCCTCGCCAGCACCCGCCCCCAGGGCGGCACCCGTCCCCTCGTCGACGGCCACGGCCACGGCGACGGTGCCGGCGGGCCTGATCGGACGCTGGCAGGGCACCGTCACGCAGGGACCGCTCACCTTTCCCCTCACGGTGACGCTGCGGGCGGGACGGGCCGGCGAGGCGGTGGGTACCGCCCGCAACCCTCGTGACGGCTGCACCAGCGACCTGGTGCTGATCTCGACGGGCGCCGATGACGATCCAAGCAGCCACGAGGTCGCGATCAGCGCCGATGGACGCGGCCCCACCTCGGCCCGCTTTCGCGAGCGGCTCACCAACGGATCGCTGTCATGCACCGAGGTGGATGCCGACGTGCTGACCCCGCTGCCCGATGGCACGGTCAGGTTCAGCTACACCGCGTCCCCGCTGGCCTCGTCCGGCCATGCCGTGCTCCGGCGGGTGGGCGACTAGCGCGGTCAGGGGTCGAACATGTCGATCCCGGTGGTCCTGCTCCCGGCCTCAGGGCTGGAGGGCGCGCGCAGACGTGGCAGGTGGGCTGCGCGGGTATTACCAGGACCTGGGCGTTCGGCAGCTGCCGCGCCCGACTGGAGGTACGGTCATGGATCCTGACTTCCCGCTGTTGAGCGTCTTTCTCTACATGTTGTGGTTCTTCGCGTTCGTACTGTGGATCTGGTTGCTGGTCGCGGTGATCACGGATGTGTTCCGTAGCCACGACATGTCCGGATGGGCCAAGGCCGGTTGGACCGCGGCGATCATCATACTGCCCTGGGTGGGCGTGCTCGCCTATCTGATCGTCCGGGGCGGCAGCATGCACGAGCGCAACCGTGCGGCCGCCGAACGTAACGAGCAGGCCTGGCGGTCCTACCTGCGGGAGGCTGCCGGGACGAGTCGGGCCGACGAGCTCGGCAAGCTCGCCCACCTGCACGATCAGGGTGTCATCTCGGACGGCGAGTACGAGCGCGGCAAGACGAAGATCCTCACCTGACCCATCGGAGGCTGTCCACCGCCGCCCGGTGGCCACCAGGGCCTTGGCCCCAGTGGCCACCGGGCGGCGGCGCCGTGTGCGCCCCGTGCCGTGCGCTGCCGTGCCGTGCTGGTGCTCGTGACGGACCGCGGCGGGCCGGGTCAGCGGGCTGTGGGCAGGCGGGACGCGGCCGCACGGTCGGCCAGCCACAGGGTGCGCTCCCGACCGACGGCACCGGTCGCGGGAACCTCGATCGGACCGGCACCGGCGAAGGCGGCCGCGACCGCCTGCGCCTTCTCCTCGCCGGCGACGATCACCCACACCTGACGTGCCGACTGGATCGTCGCCAGCGTCAGCGAGATCCGCACGGGCGGCGGCTTCGGACTGTTCCCGACGGCCACGACCGCCTCGGTGGACATCACCCCGGGCAGGTTCGGGAACAGTGACGCGACGTGCCCGTCCGGGCCGAGGCCAAGCAGGACCACATCGAAGACGGGCAGGTTCGTCCCTGGCGCGGCCCGGCTGGCCAACAGCTCGGCGTACTGCGCCGCGGCGACCGTGGCGGCCTTGAGCGCGGCGGCGTCGTCGGCGGCCGGCTCACGCGGGTGACCCATCGGGAAGATCCGGGCGGGATCGACCGGGAGATGGTCGAGCAGCGCCTCCCGGGCCTGGCGTTCGTTGCGGTCCGGGGAGTCGGCCGCGACGAAACGCTCGTCTCCCCACCACACGTCGACCCGCGACCAGTCCACCACGTCGAAGGCCGGGCTGGTCCGCACCGCGCGCAGCAGCGCGATGCCGATACCACCGCCGGTCAGGACGACCGACGCCTCGCCACGCTCGGCCTGCCCGTCGACCAGGGCCGTGATCAGCCGGGCGGCTACGGCCCGGGCGAGAACGCCCGCGTCGGGATGCGGGACGAGCAAGGGCTCGGCCGTCATGCGCCGCCCCTGGCCCGCGAGGCCGGCCCGGCCGGCCCCGAGCGGCGCGGTGCGCCGGGAGTGGCCCGTCCCGCCGCCGGACGTTGCGTCGGCTTCGGCTGTCCCGCCGCCGGACGACCCTCACCCGAGGGTGTGGTCGGCGCCGAGGGGGGCGTGGGAGCCGGCGCCGAGGGCGCGGCGGGGGTGGTGGGGGCCGCCGCGGTGGCCGCGCCCACGCCGGCGGGAACCGGGGTGTGCTGCATCGGGTCGCGCCAGATGTGCTCGCGATGCGGGTTGCGCCCGGCCAGGTTCGGCAGGTTGCTCCAGGTGCCGAGCGCCTCGGCGAAGGTGACGTCGTCGTCGAGGCGACGCAGCTCCTCGGCGAGCAGCTCGCCGAGGCCGCCTTCGACCAGCGGCAGGACCCGGTCGGGGTAGCCGGAACGGGCGATCGTCGCCGAATGGGCGTCGGTGCGGGTGATCGCGAGGCGGTCGCTGCCGAGTTCGACGGCGACGCCACCGATGGTGGCGTCGCCACCGGTCTCGCGCACCGTCACCGCGACGCCGAGTCGGTTGCGCAGCCAGCCGGCGAACAGCTGGGCGCTCGGGTTCGACCGTCCGGCGCTGATCGTCACGGCGGTCGGCTGGTCGCTGACCGCGTCGAACGCGGCGGCGAGCAGGGTCCGCCACGGGGAGAGCCGGGTCCACGCGACGTCGGTGTCGCCCGGGGCGAAGTCCGTGGCCCGCTGGGTGAGGGCGGCCAGCGGGTCGGGTGCCCGGGAGACGTCGGTGACGCGGCGGTCGGCGAACACGCCGAGCGGGTCGTGGGCGATCCGGACCGGCGGCTCGTCATGCCACCAGGTGACGACCGGGGCGTCCGGGGCGAGCAGGGGCAGCACAACCGATTCGGCGTGCAGCGCGAGGCGTCCGGACATCCGCATGACGACGGCCTCGCCCGGGCCGAGCCGGCCGCCGATCGACACCTCCGCGTCCAACCGGGGATGCGGCGCGTCGATCTGGCGGCGCACGACCAGCAGCAGTCGGCACGGATGCGCGGACGCGGCCTGGGTCGCCGCGGCCTCGGCCTCGCGGACGTTCTTCTCGTCGACGACGGCGACGAGGGTGAGCGCCAGACCGAAGGCGAGGGCCCCGGCCGCACGCCGTTCGGCCGCGAGCGCCTTGACCACATCGGATCCGGTGGTGTCCCACAGTGTGGTCACGAGATGCTCCTCTCCGCCCAGCGACGGCACTGCGCCCGGGACGAACGTCCGAAGGTGCGTCCAAAGGTGCGTCCGGAGACGGTGGGATGCCCGGCGGCGATCATGGGCGCCGCCAGCGGCGGCTGTCGAGGGCGAGCATCTCGTCGGCGGCCGTGGGACCCCAGCTGCCCGCCCGGTACCGGAACGGGGTGGTGCTCGCCCAGTGCTCCTCGAGCGGGTCGATGATCCGCCACGACTCCTCGACCTCGGCGTTGTTCGGGAACAGCGTCGCGTCGCCGAGCAGGACGTCCAGGATGAGCCGCTCGTAGGCCTCGGGCAGCGCCTCGGTGAACGCCTCGCCGAACAGGAAGTCCATCGCGACGTCGCGGACCTCCATCGCCGAGCCCGGCACCTTGGAACCGAACTTCAGCGTGACACCCTCGTCCGGCTGCACCCGGATGACGAGCTGGTTGTTGCCGAGTTCGGCCGTGTCGGTCTGGTCGAAGGGCAGGTGCGGCGCCTTCTTGAACACGATCGCGATCTCGGTGACCCGCCGCGGCAGCCGTTTGCCGGTACGCAGGTAGAACGGCACACCGGCCCAGCGCCGGGTCTCGATGCCCAGGCGCACCGCCGCGTAGGTCTCGGTCCGCGAGTCCGGTGGGATGTCCTTCTCGTCCAGGTAGCCGGCGACCCGCTCGCCCGCGAGCCAGCCCTGCTCGTACTGACCGCGCACCGCGTAGCGGGCCAGGTCGTCCGGCAGCGACACCGCGCGCAGAACCTTGATCTTCTCGGTGCGGATGGTCTCCGCGCTGAAGCTGACCGGTTCCTCCATCGCGGTGAGCGCCAGCAGCTGCAACAGGTGGTTCTGCAGGACGTCGCGGGCGGCACCGGTCTCGTCGTAGAACCCGGCCCGGGTGCCGATGCCGACATCCTCGGCCATGGTGATCTGCACCGAGTCGACGAACTGCGAGTTCCAGATCGGTTCGAACAACGTGTTCGCGAAGCGCAGCGCGAACAAGTTCTGTACCGTCTCCTTGCCGAGGTAGTGGTCGATCCGGTACACCCCGGCCGGTGTGAACACGTCGTCCACCAGCGAGTTCAGCTCGCGGGCGGAGCCGAGGTCATGCCCGAACGGCTTCTCGATGACCACCCGGCGCCAGGCGTCGCCGCCGGTGTTGGCCAGGCCGGTGCGCTGCATCTGCTTGAGCACGACCGGGAACGCCGACGGCGGGACGGACAGGTAGAACGCCGCGTTGCCGCCGATGCCGTGGCTGCGGTCAAGCTCCTCCAGCGTGGCGCAGAGCTTGTCGAAGGCCACATCATCGTCGAACGAGCCCGGTACGAACCGGATCGAGCTCTCCAGCCGGTCCCACACCTCGGCGCGGAACGGGGTACGCGCCCCCTTCTCGGCGGATTCGCGGGCGAACTGGGCGAAGTCGCCGTGCTCCCAGTCGCGCCGGGCGAAGCCGAGCAGGACGAACCCCGGCGGCAGCAGACCGCGGTTGGCCAGGTCGTACACGGCCGGGATGAGCTTCTTGCGGCTGAGGTCTCCGGTCACGCCGAACACCACGAGGGCGCTGGCGTCCGGGAGCCGCGGCAGCCTGCGGTCGCGCGGATCCCGCAGTGGGTTGGAGTTCAGCGTGGACGCCACCCGATCCCCCTTCGTGTTCGTCGTGGGCCGGTCAGCGGGCGGCATCGGAGCGGCCGAGCTGCTGGGCCACCGTGTCGAGCAGCTGCTTCCACGAGTCCTCGAACTTCTGGACGCCCTGTGCCTCGAGCGTCTCCACGACATCATCGATATCGACGCCGACCGTGGCGAGGGCGGCGAACACGGCCCGGGCGTCGGCGTAGTTCGGCCGGATCGTCTCTCCGGACACGCTGCCGTGATCGGCGAACGCCTGCAACGTGGCCTCGGGCATCGTGTTGACGGTGCCGGGGGCGATCAGCTCGGTGACGTAGATCGTGTCCGGCAGCGACGGGTCCTTCGTCGAGGTCGACGCCCACAGCGGACGCTGCGCCTTGGCGCCCTGGGCGGCCAGAGCCGCCCAGCGGGGCGAGCCGAAGATCTTCTCGTATCGCTCGTAGGCCAGGCGCGCGTTCGCGATCGCGGCCTTGGCGTGCAGGGCCTTCGCCGCCGGCGTACCGATCTTGTCGAGGCGGCTGTCCACCTCGGAGTCGACCCGGCTGACGAAGAACGACGCCACCGAGGCGAGATCGGAGACGTCACGCCCGGCGGCGACGGCCTGCTCGACACCGGTCAGGAAGGCCTCGATCACCGCCTCGTAGCGCTCCAGGCCGAAGATCAGGGTGACGTTGACGCTGATCCCCTCGGAGATCACCCGGGTGATCGCCGGCAGGCCCGCGAGGGTGGCCGGGATCTTGATGAACAGGTTCGGCCGGTCGACGAGCCACCACAGCGCGCGGGCCTCGGCCACGGTGCGCTCGGTGTCGTGAGCCAGCCGCGGGTCGACCTCCAGGGAGACCCGGCCGTCGACCCCGCCGCTGGCGTCGTACACGCCACGCAGCACGTCGCAGGCCTCGCGGACGTCGGCCGCGGTGATCGCCCGAACGGCCTCACCGACATCGACGCCACGGACCTTCAGGTCATGCAGCTGCTCGGAGTACTGATCGCCCGAACCGATCGCCTTCTGGAAGATCGTCGGGTTACTGGTCACACCGACGACATCGCGGGTGGCGACCAGGTCGGCGAGATTGCCGGTGCGCAGTCGCTGACGGCTGATGTCGTCCAGCCAGACCGCCACTCCGGCGGCCGAGAGCTCGGACAGGGGGGTGCTCATCGGTGGTGTGTTTCCTCTCCGCGGCGATGGATCCTTCACACGATCTCAAGCTCGTCCCGGCGTCCGTAATGCCGGGATGATCCGTGAATCCGACCGAGGTGGCCGAACCCACACCGGCCTGGCGCCAGGCGACGCGGCCGGATGAGACCTGCCGGGCGGTGCCGGATGCAGCCCTCGGGCAGTGCACCCGCCCATCCGGTCCAACCCCTTGGGCCCCTACCCCACCATGCCTGCGCCATCCCAGTCTGATCCCAGTCTGATCCCTCACGGTGCGCCTGCGTGACGCCCAGGTAGCGATGAGACGAACAGCCAGGTCAAATGGCCTGGACGGGGAGCGTGACCGACGCCACGGCGAGACGACCACCACCACAACTTCCACCTGGTCGGGCGGGCCACCCGGGCGGTCGGCCCAGCCGGGACGGGTCGACCGGCACCCCGCGGGCCGGACCTGAGGCGGACGGCGGGCCGGACGTGAGGCAGACCGCATCCCCGCCCAGGGGGATCCAGGCGCGACCGGCGCGCGTGCGCCCCGATCCGACGGCTAGACTCCGACACGTCGTAGAACACCGTGCGCTCCGTAACCGGGGCTCCGTCCAGTGCGGGTCGTCCGCCGATCCCGCCGATCGCGAGGTCGCTCTGTCTACCGAGGCCGCCCTTCGTCGCCGGCGCGTCACCACACGCGGCCCGGTGCGGTCGGACACGTCACCAGCGGTGGCTCCTGGCTCCGTGGCCGCTCCTGGCTCCGTGGCCGCTCAGTCCGAACTGGGTCAGGTCCCGCACCAGGTCCAGCCGCAGCCCCCGAACCCGGCTGCCGCTGCCACCGTGACGGGCTCCAACGGCGTCAGGCCGTCCACCGGTGTGAGCCTGGCGCCGTCGAACGGTGTGAGCGTCGAGCCGTCGAACGGTGTGAGCGTGCAGCCGTCCAACGGTGTGAGCGCCAAGCCGTCCAACGGGGTCAGCGTGAAGCCCTCCAACGGTGTGAGCGTGCAGCCGTCCAACGGGGTCAGCGTGCAGCCGTCCAACGGCGTGAGCGTCAAGCCGTCGAACGGGGTGAGCGTCAAGCCGTCGAACGGGGTCAGCGTCAAGCCGTCCAACGGGGTGAGCGTCAAGCCGTCCAACGGCGTGCAGCCGTCGAACGGGGTCAAGCCGTCCAACGGGGTGAGCGTCGCTCCATCGAACGGGGTGAAGGTGTCGAACGGTGTGAGCGCGACCCTGTCCAACGGTGTGAGCGCGAAACTGTCGAACGGCGTGAAGCCGTCGAACGGTGTGAGCGTGAAGCCGTCCAACGGGGTGAGCATGGTCCCGTCGAACGGGGTGAAGGTGTCCAACGGCGTGAAGGTGTCCAACGGTGTGAGCGTCACGCTGTCCAACGGCGTTTCGGCGTCCAACGGTGTTTCGGTGTCTCCTGGCGCCGCGGTGGCCGGTGGCGTCGGGACGCTCGCGGTCGCGGGCGGCCCGGTGGCGCGGCTCGCACCGGGTGCGGGGGCCGGCTCGGGTGTGCTGGGCGCGCTGAACGCGAAGGCGCGCGCCTACGTCGCCCTGATGAAGCTGCGCGTGGTCGAACTGCTGCTGATCACCACGGTGCCGGCGATGATGCTCGCCAAGCGCGGTATGCCGTCGGTGTGGCTCATCGTCGTGACACTGGTCGCGGGCACCCTGTCCGCGGGCAGCGCGAACACGATCAACTGCTATGTCGACCGCGACATCGACCAGGTGATGGGCCGCACCCGTAAGCGCCCCCTGGTCCGCGCCACCGTGACGCCGACCGAGGCGCTCGTGTTCGGCATCCTGCTCGGCATCGTCTCGACGCTCATGTTCGGCCTGCTGGTGAACTGGCCGTCGGCGCTGCTGTCGCTCGGCGCGATCTCGTTCTACGTTTTCGTCTACACACTTGGTCTCAAGCGCCGCACCCCGTCGAACATCGTCATCGGCGGCGCGGCCGGTTGTTTCCCGGTGCTGATCGGCTGGTCGGCGGTCACCGGATCACTGAGCTGGTCGGCGGCGCTGCTGTTCGCGATCGTCTTCTTCTGGACGCCGCCCCATTTCTGGGCGCTGGCGATGAAGTTCCGCGACGACTACGCCGCCGCCGGAATCCCGATGCTCCCGGTCGTGGCCTCACCCGAGACGGTGACGCGCCGCATCCTGTTCTACGCCTACGGGATGGTCGCGGTGTCCCTGGTACTCGCCCCCGTCGCCCACACCGGATGGTTCTACCTGGCCAGCGCGATCGCGGTCGGCGGCTGGTTCCTGGTCGAGGCACACCGCATCGTCCGGCGCACCGCCCGTGGCGAGGACCCGCGCGCCATGCACCTGTTCCACATGTCCATCACCTACCTCACCCTCCTGTTCACCGCGATCGCCATCGTCGCCGTCGTCTGACCTGTCTCGGACGCCCGTCGAAGGTCCTGATCGGGACGGCCCTGGGATATACGAATCACGGCCCCGGGCCGGCGTGCGTGACGCCGGCCCGGGGCCGTTTCGTCTGCCCAGTCCGGGCTGTCAGCCCTCGACCGTCCTGCGTGGACGACCGAGTCGCTGGGCCCGCGCCGACCGGACACCGCCCGCCGCGGCCATGACCGACACCGCCCCACTCTCTCCTGAGGGAGGGCCGTTTCCCCGACCCTGAGCAGGCGGCTTTCACGGCTTTTGTTCCGACTCTCGGGCGGGTGCGTGCTGCACGGGTCGTCGTGGGGTGTTCCTGCCAGGGCATCGAGCCCTGCCGCGAACCCCGTCTTGCATCGGCCGGGCCTGGGCTTGGCCTGGGCCTGTCTCGGGGCTGTCTCGGCCTGTCTCGGGGCCGCTTTGGGGGAACAGCGGCAAGGGGTGGGTGGCCGATCGGCCGGTTTGAGGCCGATCCATCGACACCCGCTATCCGCGGCGCCACGCGGGCCCGTGCCCAGAAGACGAGACGGTCGCGGCCGTGAACCACCGTCCAACACGACCCGCGTGTCTTTGAGCGCCGGCCCGACAGTTCCGTGGCTGGTCCCCGACCCGGTGCGAACTGGCCCGTCACTGCCGCTGCCGTCACTGCCACCGCTGCCGCTGCCGCCACTGGTGGTGTCGCCGCTGGCAGTGACACGGCCGGCGGCGACACGGCCGGACTCGGACGGGGCGGAGGGAGCCTGACTGAGACGGCCGAGCGGCTGAGACGGCCAGACGGTCAGGGGATGAGGTTCGCCGACAGGGCCGGGGTTGCCGGGCGGTCAGCCGCGGATTCGGGAGACGTCGCGGACGTGGCCCTGGGTGCGGCCACCACGCCAGCCGTGGCGGATTCGGCCGCGGCCGTCCTGGCTGCCGGGGGCTCGCTGACAGCGCTGGCGGTGGCGGTGGCCGGTTCGAGAGCGGGGCGCTGGGCCATGGCGAGCCACAGGTAGAGGGCGGCGATCCACATCACGGTGGCACCGGTCATGTGGAGGGCGACCAGGCCGGACGGGATGCCGAGGAAGTACTGGGCGAACCCGACCCCGGCCTGGGCGACGATCGTGGCCAGTAGCACCAGCGACCCGCGCCGCGCGGCGGTGGGGGCCGTGGTGATCCGCACGGCGAAGGCCATCGCCGCGGCGAGGCCGGTGAGCAGCATCGCGCCGTCGGCGTGCAGTTGGGCGACATTGACGATGTCGAAGCCGAACCGCGCACCATGGGTGGCGTCGCCGCTGTGCGGACCAGTGCCCGTGACCACGGTCCCGAGCACGAGCACCGCCCCGGCTGCGACGACGAGCAGCCGGGCCAGCCACAGCAACGCGGGGGCGACGGTCGGTGTCACCGGACCTGCCCCCTGCCGGGACCGGCGCTCCAGCACGACCGCGTTCCACAGCAGCACCATCGACAGCAGGAAATGCGCCGCCACCGTGGCCGGATGCAGCTTGGTGAGCACCGTGATCCCACCGAGCACCGCCTGGCCGAGGTAGTCAAGCCACAGCCCGAACGACAGCCGGGTCAGATCACGGCGCCGCCCGCCGCGCAGCCGCAGCGCCATCAGCGGGGTGATCAGCACCACGACCCCGACGACCAGGCCGATCACCCGGTTGCCGAACTCGATCGCACCGTGCAACGCGTACTCGGAGTGCGGCGTGAACGACCCGTCACCGCACTGCGGCCAGGTGGGACAGCCCAGGCCGGAGCCGCTCAGGCGCACCACTCCGCCGCTGACCACGATCAACGACAGCAGGACGACATTGGCCGCGGTGACGATCTGAAACGCGCGTCGCCCGACGAGCGGCAACCTCCGACGCGCTGTAGAAGCTGACACGGTTGCCATCGTAACTCCCACCCCCATCCCCCTCATCCGACGCCCGCCCACCCGTGCGCCCGCCCACCCGTGCGCCCGCCCACCCGTGCGCCCGTGCACCCGTGCACCCGTGCACCTGTCGCTCTGGGCGCCGGCCCCCAGACCGATCTTCTCCCCCAGATCCCGGCCAGACCGCGGCCAAGATCGCGGCATGCCGAGGGTTGTTCGAGGATCGGGGCCCTCGATTTCCGACCAGTCCTCGGCATGCGGCCGAATAACCCTCGGCATCTGGGCTGCGGCGGGGCTTATCGGACGGCGAGGGGCATCGACGGTAGCCGAGAGGCGTCAATGGTCACCAAAGGTGGCCGATGGTCGTCGATGGTGGCCAAGGGTGATCGATAATGGCTGGGAGTGGTCGATAGCCGTGGAGGCTGTCGAAGGGAGCCATCCAGGGATTGCCGAGGGGCCGTCCAGCGGGGCTGCCGAGGGGGCCGTCCAGCGGGGCTGCCGAGGGGCCGTCCAGCGGGATTGTCGAAGGGCCGTCCGGCGGGGCTGCCGAAAGGGTGGCCGAAGGGTCGTCCGGGGTGTGTGCCAGGGGGTGGGTGCCAAGGGGGTGTGTGCCAGGGAAAGGGGATGCGGTTATTCCCAGCGGAAGGTGCGGGCGGCGAGGCCCAGGCTGGCGACGGCCCACACGGCCAGCACGATCAGGGGGCGCAGTCCGGGCCCGTCGCCGTCGGCGAGGACGTGACGCAGTCCGTCCGACAGGGCCGCCGTCGGCAGGCCCTCGGCGATGACCCGCAGCCATCCGGGTAGTTCGGACAGTGCGAAGACCACGCCGCCGATGAGCAGCAGCAACAGGTAGACGCCGTTGGCCGCCGCGAGGGTCGCCTCGGCGCGCAGCGTCCCGGCCATCAGCAGGCCAAGGCCGGAGAACGCGGCCGTGCCCAGCACCAGGAGCAGCAGTACCCAGGGCGCGGCGGCCACGCCACCGGAGGGCTTCCAGCCGAGTGCGAAACCGACGGCGACGAGCAGGACGAGCTGCAGCACCTCGACGGCGAGCACGGCCGTGGTCTTGCCGGCGAGCAGGATGGAGCGGGGCAGGGGAGTGGCGCCGAGCCGTTTGAGCACGCCGTAGGAGCGTTCGAAGCCGGTGGCGATCGCCTGCCCGGTGAACGCCGTCGACATGATCGCCAGGGCCAGGACACCGGGCACGAGGAAGTCGACCGGTCGCCCGGTGTCGTGCGGCAGGACGTCCACGCCGGTGAAGAAGGCCAGCAGGCCGACCGGAATGATCAAGGTGAGCAGGACGGACTCGCCGCGGCGCAGGGTCAGGACGAGCTCGAGTCGGGTCTGCGCCGCGAACATCCGGGCGCGGCTCGCGGCACCGGGCGCCGGACGAAGGTCCAGCGTGGCACCCGCGGCGGTCACGGGCGCAGCTCCGCACCGGTCAGTTCCACGAAGACGTCCTCCAGGGTGCGTTGCTCGACCCGCAGGTCCTCGGCGAGCACGCCGTTGCCGGCGCACCAGGCGGTGACCGCGGCCAGCAGTTGTGGGTCGACGGTGCCCTCCACCAGGTAGTGGCCGGACGGGCTTTCCTTGGCGGTGGTGCCGTCGGGCAGGGCGAGCAGCAGGGTGGCGAGGTCGAGGCCGGCGGGGGCGCGGAAACGCAGTTGGCCCTCGGCGCCGCCGCGGGTGAGTTCGGCGGGGGAACCGGTGGCCACGACGCGGCCGTGGTTGATGATGGTGACCTGGTCGGCGAGGCGCTCCGCCTCGTCCATCGCGTGTGTGGTGAGCACGACGGTGACCCCGGCGGCTCGCAGTTCCTCGATGAGCTCCCAGGTGGTGCGGCGCCCGGCGACGTCCAGACCGGCGGTGGGTTCGTCGAGGAAGACGAGTTCGGGGCGGCCGACGACGGCCATCGCCAGCGACAGGCGTTGCTGCTGGCCGCCGGAGAGACGGCGAAACGGGGTGGCGGCGGAGTCGGTGAGGCCGAGCCGGTCGAGCAGGGCGGCGGGGTCGAGCGGGTCACGGTGGTGCGCGGCGACCAGGCGCAGCATCTCCCCGGCGCGCGCCCCGGGGTACATCCCACCGGACTGCAGCATGATGCCGACCCTGGGGCGCAGCTCGACGGCGTCGGCGATCGGGTCCCGACCGAGGATGCGCACCTCGCCGGCGTCGGCGGCGCGGAAACCCTCGCAGATCTCCACGGTGGTGGTCTTGCCGGCGCCGTTCGGCCCGAGCAGCGCCGTGACCGAACCCACCGGCACGCTGAACGACAGCCCATCGACCGCCCGGATGCGCCCATCGGCGACACGGCCGGACGTGGGCGGTTCGGACGGGTGCGGTTCGGACGGGTGCGGTGCGAGGACCGCGGGGAACTCGCCGGAACCAGGCTCGCGTGGACCGCGCCGGGCGCGGCGGCCACGCGCGCCGCCGTCCCGTCGCCGATCCGCGCGCGACGGCCCGGTACGGGTGACCGCGGAGCGCGCGGAATAGGTCTTCACGAGGCCCGCGACGCTGACTGCCAGGATCTCGGCCACTCGGCGATCCTACGGATCCCGTCCGGTGAAGGGGGAATTGATCCCCGCTCCGGGGCGGGGCATCGGGTCAGATCCGCTGGCGGGGGGTGCGGGTGGCGACGGTGGTGCGGCGGCGCCCGCCGACGGTGGCCGGCTCGTTCGGCTCCACCAGGGCGCCCCACGCCTGCAGTCGTTCGTAGAGGACGGCCGGGGTGGTGCTGTAGAGCCGCGACAGGGACTGCAGGTCACCGCGGCGCAGCCGGAGCACGTCCCGGGAGTTGTCCGAACGCAGGACCTGCACGATCGCGATCCAACGTCGCAGGGGACCGGTGCGGGTCGGCGGCAGTTTGCGTAGCCGCCGCAGGTCGATGACCAGTGGGGGGAGGTGGTCGACCTCACGCCGGTCGATGGCGGGGGGCACCAGCAGGGTCGCCGGCACATCGTAGATCGCGGCGAGCTCGACGAGGCGGTGCACGCGCAGGGTGCGGGAGCCTCGTTCATAGGCACCGAGAGTTCCCGCGGTCCATCGGCCGTCGGTGCGTTGCTGGACGTCCAGCAACGACATGCCTCGCCGATTGCGCGCCGCACGAAGCCTGCGGCCGAGCTCCAGGGCGTAGTCCGCCTCGGTCACAGTCTCCGTCCGGGTCAGGGCTGGCGGGAGACGCCAACCGCCCCCGGTGACAGCCTGTCAGGCATCCATCCGTCTGGCAGCCGATTGGCGCACAAAGACGCGGCTGGATGTGGCCCTACGGTGGTCCCCTGGTGCTGGGCGCTACAGAACGTCAAGGGTGATCGTGTCTTTGTTTCGGAATGTAGTTACCTGGCCGGCGGGTGTCACTGATATCGGTCGCTCTCGGAGCGGTCGTCGGAGCGGTCGTCGGAGCGGTCGTCGGAGCCGTCGTCGAGGTCGTCGTCGAGGGCCCAGGCCCGGGAGCGCTCGAGGGCGCTGCGCCAGCGCCGATAGCCGCGGGCGCGCTGCCCGGGCGACGTCGCGGGACGGTAGCGGTCGGCGCTGCGGCGCAGGTCGGACAGGGCGTCCAGATCGGGGAAGAAACCGGTGGCCAGGCCCGCGAGGTAGGCCGATCCCAGCGCGGTGGTCTCGATGTTGTCGGGGACGTCGACGTCGATACCGAGCACATCCGCCTGGAACTGCATCAGCCAGGCGTTGCGGGCGGCGCCACCGTCGGCACGCAGTTCGGTGACGGCGAAGCCGGCGGCGGCCATCGCCTCGACCACGTCCCGGGTGCGGTAGGCGATGCCCTCGAGGACGGCGCGCGCCAGATGCGCCCGGCTGGTGCCGCGGGTGAGACCGAGCAGGGTGCCGCGGGCCCGCGGATCCCAGTGCGGAGCGCCGAGGCCGGCCAGCGCCGGGACGAAGTACACCCCGTCGTTGCCGGCCAGCGAGGCGGCGAGCGCGGCCGTCTCGGCGACGTCGCCGACGATGCCCAGGCCGTCGCGCAGCCAGGCCACCGCCGAACCGGTGGACAGGATCGCCCCTTCCAACGCGTACCGCACCGGCTGGCCGTCCAGCTGGTAGGCGGCGGTGCGCAGCAGGCCCGCCGCCCGGGCCGACTCCGGCCCCGGCACCGTCACACCCGTGTTGACCAGGACGAACGAGCCGGTGCCGTAGGTGTTCTTGGCCTGCCCGGGAGCGTGGCAGCCCTGCGCGAACAGTGCCGCCTGCTGGTCGCCGACGGCCGCCGCGATCGGCACCCGCACCCCGAGGAAGGCCGCCGGATCCGTCGTCGCGTAGACCCGTGAACTGGGCACCACGGTGGGCAGCAGGTCGTCCGGGATCTCGAAGAGTCCGAGCAGGTCGTCGTCCCAGCGTCCGGTGGCGAGGTGGAGCAGCTGGGTGCGGGAGGCGTTGGTGATGTCGGTGACATGGGTGGCGCCGCCGGTGAGCCGCCAGATCAGCCAGGAGTCGACCGTGCCGGCGGCGAGTTCGCCCCGTCCGGCCCGGCGACGCAGCTCCGGGTCGTGCGCGAGGATCCAGGCGAGTTTCGTGGCGGAGAAGTACGGATCGAGGACGAGCCCGCTGCGGTCGGCCACCCACGGACCATGGCCGTCCGCGGCGAGCCGCTCGCAGTGGACGGCGGTGCGCCGGTCCTGCCAGACGATCGCCGGGTACACCGGCGTGGACGTGCGCCGATCCCACACCAGGGTGGTCTCCCGCTGGTTGGTGATCCCGAGCGCGGCGAGGTCGGACGGCGCACGCCCGGCGTCGGCGAGGGCAGCCTGGACGGCCTCGACGACGCTGCGCCACAGCTGCTCGGGGTCCTGCTCGACCCAGCCCGGCCGGGGGAAACCCGGCCGCACGGGGGTGTAGCCGCGGCCGACGACCACCGCCTGCTCATCGAGCAGGCACACCGTCGTCCCCGTCGTGCCCTGGTCGACCGCCGCGACCACCCGCCCACGCCCGCGACCCCACCCGCGAGCCTGATCCTGGCCGGGCCGAGTCCGGTGCTCGTCCTGACGCCAGTCGGCCGCGGGTGGCTCACCGTCCGTCATGGCTCCGATCCTGGCGCATCGGACGGTCGCCCGTGCGACGTGTCGGTGCGACCCCGGCGGGTGCCGTCGCCAGGCTCGACCCGGCTCAACCGGAGGCTGGGCTCAACCGGAGGCTGGGCTCAACCGATGCTGGACAGGTCGATCGGGGAACTCGGCGCGGTGGCGGCGTCGGGGGTGCGGAAGTCGGCCAGACGCAGGCGGGTGGTCGAGTTGCCGGCGAGAGTGATCCGCAGGGGGTAGGCCGGGCCGGTGTTGGCGACCTCGAAGGTCGTGCCGTCGGAGGCCCGCACGCGCACGGCACGCTCGCCGTCCACCTTCTCCTGCTCGACCTTTCCGGCCAGGCCGACGAGGTAGCTGCGCAGCGAGTCGCTGAAGCCGCTGAGGGTGAAGTAGGAGTACTTGGCCGCGTCGGCGGCGGCGAGGCGGACCCAGCGGTCGGCCAGCAGGTCGGCGGCGGCGCTGTCGCCGGTGGCGGTGTAGTACGACCGGGCCCGGCGGACGTACGTGTCAGCCTTGATCTTGACGAGCTGGGTCTGCTGGCCGTACTCCTCGACCGTGCCGCGCGTCGTGGTGGGTGACAGCACCAGGTCGTAGTCGGCGGGGGCGTCGCCACCGGGGCTCGTGACGGAGCCGGACAGGTGCACGCCGGGGGCGGTGCGCAACGTGGTCACGGCACGCGAGCCGACCTCGGCCGGCGCCAGCCCCTCCAGCCCGTTGGTCTTCTTGTCTCCGCCGCCGCTGCAACCCGCCGCCGCGCCCACCAGCGCCAGCACCAGGCCGAGCCCGACCAGTGCGCGGGGGAGCCCGCCGTGTCGTCGTCCCGCCCGCATCTGCTGCGCCGCCTCCCGCTGTCGCCCCGTCGTTCTGTCGCCCTGGCGTCCTGCCGCCGGCCCGATGGTGCCCAGGGGTGTCGTCAGTCTGGCAGCGCCGCGGCGGGCACGGTCAACCAGATGCCGGTAGTGGGTGGATGTTGTGTTTGCGCGTGCATTGTCAGGTACAGGAGCGGTGTTCGGGTGTCGGCCGGACGACGTCCGGACGGGCCTTGAGGAGCGAAGCGGGTGGTGAAACGGTGCTGGCACTGGGGGTGTGACGCAGATCGGCGCCCTGAAGTGACCTGATCGGGGGAGCTGGGTTCGACCGCGTCCCGTAAATAGGGCACACTGGCGTTGTGAAAAACGACCACGATGTCTCGGCCGGGACGGCGGACGGCCGCACCCGTGACCGGGTCGTGCGTCGACTGCTGGAGGGCGGTTCGGCCACGGCGGCCGAACTTTCTCGTCAGCTCGGTGTCTCGCCAGCCGGGATCCGTCGCCACCTCGACGCCATGGTCTCCGACGGCAGCATCTCTCCCATCGAGAGCCGTCCCCACGGTCCCCGGGGTCGGGGCCGTCCGGCTCGGCGCTACGCGCTGACCGAGGCCGGCCACCAGGCCGGCCCGTCCGCCTACTCCGATCTGGCCGCCGGTGCGTTGCGCTTCCTCGCGGAGGTGGCCGGGCCCTCGGCGATCAGCGAGTTCGCTGACAGCCGGGCGGTCGACCTGGAACGGCGGGTGCGTTCGGCGGTCGTCGCCGCGTCCCCGCAGGAACGGCCGGCGGCGCTGGCCGAGGCGATGACGGCGGCCGGGTACACCGCCAGCGTCTCGGAGCTGCCCACCGGGCTGCAGATCTGCCAGCATCACTGCCCGGTCCAGTTCGTCGCCGAGCGCTTCCCGGCGCTGTGCGACGCGGAGACCGCGGCGCTCGCCCGGGTGTTGGACACCCACGTGCAGCGCCTGGCGACGATCGCCCACGGCGACGGCGTCTGCACGACCCACGTACCAGCGGGCCCGCCGCAGGAACCACTCCCACCATCCCCGTCTTCGGAAGGTTCCGCCCCATGACCACCCCTGCCGAGACCGCCCTTGAGGGCCTTGGCTCCTACCGGTTCGGATGGGCTGACACCGACGCCTATGCCGACGACGTGGAGCGCGGCCTGTCCGAGGCGGTCGTCCGTGGCATCTCGGCGAAGAAGTCCGAGCCGTCGTGGATGACCGACCTGCGTATGAAGGGCCTGCGCCTGTTCGAGCGCAAGCCGATGCCGACCTGGGGCGCAGACCTCACCGGCATTCACTTCGACAACATCAAGTACTTCGTCCGTTCCACCGAGAAGCAGGCCGCCGAGTGGGAGGACCTGCCGGAGGACATCCGCGCCACCTACGACCGGCTCGGCATCCCCGAGGCGGAGAAGCAGCGCCTCATCTCCGGTGTGGCCGCCCAGTACGAGTCCGAGGTCGTCTACCACAAGATCCGCGAGGATCTTGAGGAGCAGGGCGTCATCTTCCTGGACACCGACTCCGGTCTGCGCGAGTACCCGGAGCTGTTCCGGGAGTACTTCGGCTCGGTCATCCCGGTCGGTGACAACAAGTTCGCCGCGCTGAACACCTCGGTCTGGTCGGGTGGTTCGTTCATCTACGTGCCGCCGGGCGTGCAGGTCGAGATCCCGCTGCAGGCCTACTTCCGGATCAACACCGAGAACATGGGTCAGTTCGAGCGGACGCTCATCATCGTCGACGAAGGTGCCTACGTGCACTACGTCGAGGGTTGCACCGCCCCGATCTACTCGTCGGACTCGCTGCACTCGGCCGTCGTCGAGATCGTGGTGAAGAAGAACGCGCGCTGCCGGTACACGACCATCCAGAACTGGTCGAACAACGTCTACAACCTGGTCACCAAGCGTGCCGCCTGCCATGAGGGCGCCACGATGGAGTGGGTCGACGGCAACATCGGCTCCAAGGTGACCATGAAGTACCCGGCCGTGTGGATGCTCGGCGAGCACGCCAAGGGCGAGGTCCTCTCGATCGCCTTCGCCGGCCCCGGCCAGCACCAGGACGCCGGCGCCAAGATGGTGCACGCCGCGCCGCACACGTCCTCGCAGATCATCTCCAAGTCGGTGGCCCGCGGCGGCGGCCGGACGTCCTACCGAGGTCTCGTGCAGATCAACGAGGGTTCGTCGGGGTCGCGCTCCACGGTCAAGTGCGACGCGCTGCTCGTCGACACGATCAGCCGCTCCGACACCTACCCGTATGTCGACGTCCGCGAGGACGACGCGTCCATCGGGCACGAGGCGAGCGTGTCGAAGGTCGGCGCGGACCAGCTGTTCTACCTGATGAGCCGCGGTCTGTCGGAGGAGGAGGCGATGGCGATGATCGTGCGCGGCTTCGTCGAGCCCATCGCCCGCGAACTGCCGATGGAATACGCGCTCGAACTCAACCGGCTCATCGAGCTGCAGATGGAAGGTTCGGTCGGCTGATGGCCGTCATCGATGCCACCGGGCGCCCCCCGGCGGCCGCCGGAGCCGTGCCCCGCCCGGTGCGTTCCCGTGACCCGCAGGACCACGACGTGCCCACCGGGCGCGAGGAGGCCTGGCGGTTCACCCCGCTGCGCCGCCTGCGTGGCCTGCCGACCGGCCCCGAGGCCGACGGCCTGGTCACGGTCACGGTCACGGCACCTGACGGGGTCGCCGTCGAGCGGCTCGACGCCGCCGACGCCCGGATCGGTCGGGTCCTGATCCCGGCCGACCGGATCGCCGCGTTCGCCACCGCCCGTGCGGGCGGGGCGACCGCCGTGACCATCCCCGCCGAGGCGTCGCTGACGGAACCGGTCATCGTGCGCCTGCACGGTGAGGGTCCGCAGGGCGCCGCCGGAGCCGCCAGTGCCGCCGGGGTCGCCTACGGCCACCTGGTGATCGAGGCCGGGCCGTTCTCGTCCGCCACCGTCGTGCTCGACCACACCGGCAGCGCCACCTATGCCGGCAACGTCGAGGTGTACGTCGGCCACGGCGCGTCGCTCACCGTGATCTCCCTGCAGGACTGGGACGCGGGCACCGTGCACCTGGGCGCGCACGCCTTCTCCGTCGGCCGGGACGCGAAGCTGCGTTCGTTCACCGTCACGCTCGGCGGTGAGCTCGTCCGGCTCAACCCGACCGTCGACTACCGCGGGCCCGGCGGCGACGCCGAGCTCAACGGCGTGTTCTTCACCGACGCCGGCCAGCACCAGGAGCACCGTCTGCTGGTCACCCACCAGGCGCGCTCGTGCCGCAGCCGGGTGACCTACAAGGGTGCGCTGCGCGGCGAGTCGGCGCACGCGGTGTGGATCGGCGACGTCCTGATCGGCGCCGACGCGGTCGACACCGACACCTACGAGCTCAACCGCAACCTGGTGCTCACCGACGGCGCCCGCGCCGACTCGGTGCCGAACCTGGAGATCCTCACCGGCGAGGTCGTCGGCGCCGGGCACGCCAGTGCCACCGGCCGCTTCGACGACGAGGCGCTGTTCTACCTGCAGTCGCGCGGCATCCCGCCGACCGAGGCCCGCCGGCTCGTCGTCCACGGCTTCTTCGCCGAGGTCATCGACCGGATCGACATTCCCGAGCTGCGCGACCGCATCATGACCTCGGTGGCCGCCCGGCTCGGCGAGTCCGAGCTGGCCGAGGCCATCGCCGAGGCCGAAGCCGCCGAGGCTGCCGAGGCCGCCGCCGGGGCGGGCGCGTGAGCGCCGCGCCGGCCGGCACCTCGGCCGCACCCGGACATCACCGGGTCTGCTCGCTGGCCGACCTGGCCGAGGACACCGCGCTCGGCGTCGAGATCGACGGTGTGCCGGTGTGCGTCGTGCGCACCGGCGGCACCGTCTACGCGCTGCGCGACGAGTGCTCGCACGCCGACGTCCAGCTGTCCGCCGGTGAGGTCGAAGACGGCAGGATCGAGTGCTGGCTGCACGGGTCGCAGTTCGACCTGACCACCGGCCGGCCGTTGAGCCTGCCGGCGATCGACCCGGTGCCCACCTACCCAGTGACCATCGACGGTGACGACGTGCTCGTCGCCGTCGCACAGACGAGCCCGGAACGAGGGTGACGACCGCGGTGTCGACCTTGGAGATTCGTAACCTGCACGTCTCGGTGGAGACCGAGGAAGGTCCGCGCGAGATCCTGCGCGGGGTCGACCTGACCGTCCGCAAGGGCGAGACCCACGCGATCATGGGACCGAACGGGTCGGGCAAGTCGACCCTGTCCTACTCGATCGCGGGCCACCCGAAGTACACCGTGACCAACGGCAGCATCACGCTCGATGGTGAGGACGTCCTCACCATGGGCGTCGACGCCCGCGCCCGCGCCGGGATCTTCCTGGCGATGCAGTACCCGGTGGAGATCCCCGGGGTGTCGGTGTCGAACTTCCTGCGCTCCTCGGCCACGGCCGTGCGCGGCGAGGCACCGAAGCTGCGTACCTGGGTCAAGGAGGTCAAGGCCTCCATGGAAGCCCTGGAGATGGACCCGGCGTTCGCCGAGCGCGGCGTCAACGAGGGCTTCTCCGGCGGTGAGAAGAAGCGCCACGAGATCCTGCAGATGGCGCTGCTCAAGCCGAAGATCGCCGTGCTCGACGAGACCGACTCCGGCCTCGACGTCGACGCGCTGCGCATCGTCTCCGGTGGCATCGAGGCCGTGCGTGCCAAGGGGGAGACGGGCATCCTGCTCATCACCCACTACACGCGCATCCTGCGCTACATCAAGCCCGAGTTCGTCCACGTGATGGCCGCCGGGCGCATCGTCGACTCGGGCGGCCCCGAGCTCGCCGCCGTGCTCGAGGACGGTGGCTACGACCGCTACGTCAAGGGCGGCGGAGCCGCGGTGTCATTGGGCGGCGGAGCGGCCGCGGTCGCCCCGGCGGGGGCTGGAGCTGCGTCATGACCGTCACCGAGCCGCACCCGGCCGTTCTGGCCAGCGGCTACGACGTCGAGCAGGTGCGCAAGGACTTCCCGATCCTGTCGCGCACCGTGCACGACAACCTGCCGCTGGTCTACCTCGACAGCGCCGCCACCTCGCAGAAGCCGCTGGCCGTCCTCGACGCCGAGCGGACCTACTACGAGCGGCACAACGCCAACGTGCACCGCGGCATCCACGTGCTGGCCGAGGAGGCCACCGCGCTGTACGAGGCGACCCGTGACAAGATCGCCGCGTTCATCGGTGCCACCGACCGCCGCGAGGTCGTGTTCACCAAGAACTCGACCGAGGCGCTGAACCTGGTCGCCTACGCGATGAGCAACGCCGAGACCACCGGTGTGGAGGCCGCCCGCTTCCGGGTCGGCCCCGGCGACGAGATCGTCATCACCGAGATGGAGCACCACTCCAACCTGGTGCCCTGGCAGATGCTCGCCCGGCGCACCGGCGCCACCCTGCGCTGGATCGGCCTGACCGACGACGGCCGCCTCGACCTGGCCGACCTCGACAGCATCATCAACGACCGGACCAAGGTCGTCTCGATGGTGCACCAGTCGAACATCCTCGGCACCCTCAACCCGGTCGAGCGCATCGTCGCCCGGGCCCGCGAGGTCGGCGCGCTGACCGTGCTCGACGGCTCCCAGTCGGTGCCGCACCTGCCGGTCGACGTCGCCACCCTCGGGGTGGACTTCCTCGCCTTCACCGGCCACAAGATGTGCGCGCCGACCGGTGTCGGCGTGCTGTGGGGCCGCCTCGAGCTGCTCGAGGTCATGCCGCCGTTCCTCGGCGGCGGCGAGATGATCGAGGTCGTGACGATGGAGGGGTCGACCTACGCCGCGGCGCCGCACCGCTTCGAGGCCGGCACCCCGATGATCAGCCAGGTCGTCGGGCTCGGTGCCGCCGTCGACTACCTGAGCGCGCTCGGCATGCCGGCGGTCGCCGCCCACGAGCACGCCATCACCGCCTACGCGCTCGACGCCCTGGCCGGCGTGCCCGGCCTGCGGATCATCGGTCCGCCGACCGCCGAGGCACGCGGTGGGGCGATCTCGTTCGTGCTCACCGACGACACCGGGCGCAACATCCACCCGCATGATGTCGGCCAGCTCCTGGACGAGCGCGGCATCGCGGTGCGGGTCGGCCACCACTGCGCGCGGCCGGTCTGCCTGCGCTACGGCATTCCCGCGACGACCCGGGCATCCTTCCACCTGTACACGACGACCGCTGAGGTCGACGCGCTGGTGGAAGGTCTGCACGGGGTCCGGAGGTTCTTCTCGAAGTGAACCTTGATTCCATGTACCAGGAGATCATCCTGGACCACTACCGCAACCCGCTGCACCGCGGGCTGCGCGACCCGTTCGACGCCGAGGTGCACCACGTCAACCCCACCTGCGGGGACGAGGTCACCCTGCGGGTGAAGGTCGTCGACGGTGTGGTCGAGGACGTCTCGTACGAGAGCGAGGGCTGTTCGATCAGCCAGGCCTCGGCGAGCGTGATGAGCGACCTGGTGATCGGCAAGAAGGTCGACGACGCGCTGGAACTCGAACGCGAGTTCCTGGCGCTGATGCAGTCGCGCGGCACCGCGGAGGGTGACGAGGAGCGGCTCGAGGACGCGGTCGCGTTCGCCGGCGTCTCCAAGTACCCTGCTCGGGTCAAGTGCGCCCTGCTGTCCTGGATGGCCTGGAAGGACGCCACCGCCAAGGCCGTCGATCCCGCAGCGGCGGCAGCGTCCGCGTCCGTGTCGGCCACGGCGCCGGCGACCCCCGCCGCCCTCGACGTACCGGAGCAGGAGAAGCCATGACCGACGCGCTGACCGAAACCCCGATCCAGGACGCGACTGCCGACCCCGGCACCGTCATCGGCGAAGCTGGCACCTCCACCCAGGACGCGGCGACCCAGGACGCGGCGACCCAGGACGCGGCGACCGAGGCCGAGCAGCACGGCACCCGCGCCGAGCGGGCGGCAGCCCTGGACCTCGCGGAGTTCGACGACATCGAGGAGGCGATGCGTGACGTCGTCGACCCCGAGCTCGGCATCAACGTCGTCGACCTCGGCCTCGTCTACGGCATCCACGTCTCCGACGACAACATCATCACCCTCGACATGACGCTCACCTCGGCGGCCTGCCCGCTGACCGACGTCATCGAGGACCAGACCCGCTCGGCCCTGGTCGACGGCCCCGACGGCGGCCTCGCCGCCGACGTGAAGATCAACTGGGTCTGGATGCCCCCGTGGGGCCCCGACAAGATCACCGACGACGGCCGCGACCAGCTCCGCGCCCTCGGCTTCAACGTCTGACCCGCACCACCGTCCGACCCGTAACGCTGTCTGACCGCAACACCAACTGGCTCGCCACCGGTCTGGCCGAGGTCACCCTTCGGCCAGACCGGGCGCCGCCTCGCTCGCCTGCCTGAGAGATCTCGAGTCAGTCATCCAGCTCGATCTCATAATCCGTGGGACGAAGATCAATGCGTGGGCTGCGGCGGCGTTGCGGACGTACGCCGTCACCCTGCACGCCGCCTTGGCCGAGACCGGCATTTATGCCGGATCGCTGGTGATCGGTGGTGGCATCAAAGGTGGCGACATCTTCGAAGCTCTGGCCGGTCACCAAGTGGAAGGACTGGCCGGCTCCGGCCTGGATGAGGACCGGCTCGCAGCGATGTCGCTCGACCCGCACGAGATTGCCGACCAGGCGTGGCAGATGGCCAGTACCCGAGAGCGCGCCGAGCTCGTCTTCTCCGTACTGGATTGATCCTGTGGCAGTGGACACCGAGATGCGTGAGCCGTTCTGTCGAATAATGGTCCAGCCTGGCCTCGAACCAGCTGCAGGCCCGATGGCTGCCGTCCAATCACCGTTGGCAGCGCTGCTCGGCCGGCAGGACGCTCACCTCTTACCGCCGCCGCCATTGGCCGAATCTCCTTCATATTACCGATCTTCGAGCCTTGGTGCTGTAGTAGTAGTGCGGGGCTGCCGGGGCGGTGGAGGGAATCGACGACTTCTTCGAGGAGGAACTGGACCTTCGCGTCGATCGGCCGGCCCCTGTAGACCGACTGGACGGGATCGAGTCCCTCATCGAGGGTGGTGTAATCGAGTGCGCCGTAAAGAAAGGCGATGTCCTCGATGTCTGTTTCCACACGGGACGCGAACAGTTTCATGGCGGGCAGATATTCGGCCGAAGCGACGTCGACGGTAAGATGATCGGCCTCGAAGTATCGGGTCGCGGCCGGACCCGGACCAGGTAGGAGGCCCTTCACCGCGTCGTTGAGCTCCTGGAGCAGACCGGTGATGGAGGCTCGGCAGAGACCCGGAGTGGTCATGTCATGCTCGCTGGAGCGCGCCGCTGGTAATGAAGATGCCGCGTTTGCGAAAGGACAGCGGGGAATCGACCAGGGCTCGAGGATGCAGGCCCCGCAAGGCCTCTCTCATTGAATCCTCAGTCCCCTGCAAGCCTCGGGTGAGACACCTGCTCGTCGCCCGCTGTGGGGTGGGACGATCCAACGCCGCGGCACGCCGGGGGTAATGGGAGCGTTCTCAGCTCCGGGGGTCAGGCGCGGAAAATGTCGTGGGTACCGACGCGTAGCCAGATCACGTGCGGGTCCGTGCCGTGGCCGGGCAGCGGCGACCCGTAGGTGAACAGTGCCCGACCGTTCGGCGCCCACGAGAGCTCGAAGACACCTGGGCGCAGTTTGAAGCCCTTCACCCGCAGGGACGGGTGGAGTGCGCCCTCAGCAAGACCATCGACGAACAGTGTCCGAGCACGCAGAAAAGCGGCGCGCTGTTCGGGTCGCAGCCGGCGGTAGTCTGCCCAGAACTGGGCGATCGCCTCGTACGTGGGCACACCGCTACTCTAGCGGCCCGATCCGGCACTTTCCGCATCGGCGCGGCGTCCTGGACAGCACCGGCACGGCCATCTGCTCTGGGCGGCCGTCAACTCGCCCTCGTATGCGGTTCCGCGGCGAGTTCGGCGAGAAGCGCGTCGAACGATGCTTCGGACGGGCAGATCACCGATCGACCCGCGGCAAGATCGTCGAAGGCCTCGTCGAGGAGTCGTGCGGTCTCAGAATCAGGCTCGTCGACCCACTCGTGAGGTTCCGGAACCGGATACGGGAGATCGATCGGATCTGTCATGATCCACCACCGTCCCTCGTGTTCCAACTTGTTCCACAAGGTTACCCAACGTGGAACCTATTGTAGTCGAGGTCTCCGCCACGCCCCCATCAGTGTCAGTAGCGGGTGAGACACCTGCTCGTTGCCTGTTGTGGAGTGGGTCAGACGGGGACGCGGGTCAGCCCGGCTCCGGGCTGCGCCGGCCAGATCGTCGATCATGCGTAGGGTGGTGCGCGGAGCGCGCGGTTCTGCTGGCCCGCGGAGGGAGGCGCCCGGATGGCACGCCGGTTCAACACCGCTGGTCCGTGCGATCCGGTCCGTCACCACATGATCCCGGCGTTGTCACGGCTGCCGCAGGCGCCTGGGCTGGTGGCCCAGGAGGCGTTCTTTGTCGTGCATGCTCCGCGGCAGACGGGCAAGACGACGGCGCTGCGGGCGCTCGCGCACGAGCTGACAGCTCAGGGCTGGTATGCCGCGCTGCACTTCTCCTGCGAGACGGCCGAGGCCGCGGGCGATGACTACGAGGCGGCGGCCCGCGACATCCTCTTCCAGATCAAGGTCCGGGCCGAGGACAACCTCCCGGTCGAGCTGCGCCCGCCGGCCTGGCCCGCGGCGCCGGAGGGTTCCCAGCTGTCGGCGGCCCTGCGGGCATGGGCCCAGACCTGCCCGCGGCCGCTGGTGCTGTTCTTCGACGAGATCGACGCGGTCCGTGGGCAGGGCCTCATCAGCGTGCTCCGCCAGCTACGCGCGGGCTTTCCCGACCGACCGCGGGACTTTCCCGCTTCGGTGGTGCTCTGCGGCCTGCGTGATGTCCGGGGGTACAAGGCCCTCGCTGGTGGCGACCCGCCGCGGCTCGGGACGGCGAGTCCGTTCAACGTCAAGGTGACGTCGTTGCGGCTGGGGGACTTCAGCCCGGATGAGGTGACCGAGCTCTACGGCCAGCACACGGCCGAAACGGGCCAGGAGTTCACGCCGGCAGCGCTGGCCCGGGCCTACGAACTGACAGGTGGCCAGCCCTGGCTGGTGAACGCCCTGGCCCGGGAGGTCGTCGAGGAGATCGCGGTGCCAGCGTCCGAGAAGATCACGGTGCGGCTTCTGGACGAGGCGAAGGAACGGCTGATCCTGGCCCGGGCCACCCATCTGGACTCGCTCGCGTCGAAGCTCGTCGAGCCCCGGGTCCAGCGAATTCTGAGCCCGGTGCTCGCTGGCGGCTCGCTGCCGCTGGAGCCCTACGACGATGACGTCGCCTATGTGCGCGACCTCGGCCTGATCGCGTCCAGCCCGCCGGTCCGGATCGCGAACCCGATCTACCGGGAGGTGATCGCGCGAGTCCTGTCGAGCAGCATCCAGGAGAGCGTGGCCGCCAACCCGCGTTCGTTCATCCGTCCCGACAACTCGTTCGACTTCCCGAAGGTGCTGGCCGAGTTCACCGACTGGTGGAGGGAGAACGGGGAGTTCCTCACCCGCCGCGGCTACTACGACGAGGCGGCCCCGCAACTCATCTTCATGGGCTATCTCCAGCGGGTCGTGAACGGCGGTGGCTACGTCGACAGGGAGTTCGCCGTCGGTTCCGGCCGCGTCGACCTGCACGTCCGCTGGCCCTACACCACCCCCGCCGGCGAACAGCACGAGCAGCGCGAGGCCGTCGAGCTCAAGGTCTGGCGACAGGGCAGGGGTAACCCCCTGAAGGCCGGCCTCAAGCAGCTCGACCACTACCTCGACCGCCTCCACCTGTCCACCGGCACCCTCATCATCTTCGACCAGCGCTCCACCGCGCCACCCATCGACGAGCGCACCACGATCACCACCACGACCAGTCCCGCCGGCCATCCGATAACTCTGGTGAACGGCTGAGTTACCTCTGGTGTAGAGATGATGGCCCGACTTGATCGGGAGACCCGGTCCGAGCTGTCCACCGCGGACATTCTCACCGCGATGGACGAGGGTCGGGACCGCCGATGAGCGCATCCGAGGCCGTGATCGACTGTTCCGCTCTGGTCCGGACACTGACCGATCACGGCTCGGCCGGGTATGCGGTGCGCCGTCGGCTCGAGGGGCTTGCGTCGCTCGCCGCGCCTGGACTGCTCGACTACGAGATGGTCTTGACGTGAGCGCGGTCAAACGGGCGACCGCCAACGGCCCGGTGATCATCATGGATCATGGTCGGCCGTCGCATGTCCTGCTGTCGTTCGCGGACTACCAGCGGCTTACTGGCAGCGGGGGGAGCCTGGGGGAGGCATTTGTCCTGGACGAGGACATCGACTTCGAGCCGATGCGTCCGCGGGACTCGCCGCGTGAGGTCGATCTGTGAGCTTCCTACTGGACACGAACATCGTCTCGGAGCTCCGTAAGCCGGCCAGGCGCAGACATGACCGGTTCAACGTCTGGGCGGGGTCCCTGTCGCCGTCCGACACGTTTCTCTCTGTCATTACGCTGCTGGAACTGCGTGCCGGGATCGAGAACAAACGGCGACACGACCCCGGACAGGCGGCTGTGCTGGATGCGTGGCTCACCGAGAGCGTTCTTCCCGTCTACGGGGGCCGGCTGCTCGACGTCGACCAGGCCGTCGCCGACGCCGCGGCGCGGCTACATGTGCCGGACCGGCGCCCGGCCCGCGACGCCCTGATTGCTGCTACCGCTCGGGTTCACCGCCTCACACTCGTCACCCGCAACGAGTCCGACTTCGCCCCCATGGCCGTTCCGCTCGTCAATTCCTGGACCCATCACCCGTAGCGCCTGGCTCGCCGTTCGTCGCCCGCCGTGAAAAGCGCTTTGGTCTGATAGTGGGCCGCTGTATCCGTGGACGGGCTTTATCGATATCTGCATTTCGGTGGATCGCGGCAAATTCTTCGTAAAGCCGGCCGGAAATGGTCAAAAAGGATTCTCTGCTTCGGGTGATCTGGCCCAGGTCGGGTATGGCGTGAACGACTGTGCCCGTTCGTCCTGGCGGGGCGGGGGACGGCCCCGAAGGAGAGGAGATGGCAGATGAAGGCGGTTGTCTATCACGGATCGGCCGATATCCGGCTTGAGGACGTGCCCGAGCCGAAGCTCACCGAGCCGACGGACGCGATCGTTCGTCTGACCAGCAGTGCGGTGTGCGGGACGGATCTGCACATGGTGCGCGGGACGATGCCGGGCATGCGGGAGGGCACGATCCTGGGGCACGAAGGGGTCGGCGTCGTGGAGGAGGTCGGGCCGTACGTCCGTAACCTGCGGCCCGGCGACCGGGTGATCATCCCCTCGACGATCGGCTGTGGGTGCTGCTCCTACTGTCGCGACGGCTACTACTCACAGTGCGACCATGCCAACCCGCGCGGTTCCCGGGCGGGGGCGGCGTTCTTCGGCGGTCCGGTGGACACCGGCCCGTTCGACGGCCTGCAGGCGGAGTTCGCCCGGGTGCCCTACGCGAACGTCGGGCTGGTGCCGCTGCCCGACTCGGTGTCGGACGATCAGGCGATCATGCTGTCCGACATCTATCCGACCGGGTGGTACGGAGCGAGACTGGCCGAGGTCACCCCGGGGGACACGGTCGCGGTGTTCGGGGCGGGCCCCGTCGGCCAGTTCGCGGTCCTGTCCGCGTTCCAGCAGGGCGCCGGGCGGGTCATCGCGGTCGACGGCATCGCGTCCCGGTTGCAGGGCGCCCGTGCGCTGCACGCCGAGATCGTCGACTTCAACGAGGAGGACCCGGTCGCGATGATCCTCGAGATGACCCGGGGCATCGGGGCGGACCGGGTGATCGACGCGGTCGGCGTCGACGCCCAGCGGGCATCGTCCGGGCCGGCGGTGCCGGATGCCGACGAGACCCGGGCGTTCGAGGCCGAGAGGGAGGCCGCCACGGCGGGTGGGGCCCGGCCCGTTGGTGACACCTGGGTGCCTGGAAACGCTCCGTCGCAGGCGGCGCACTGGTCGGTGGAGGCGGTGGCCAAAGCCGGTTCGATCGGTGTTGTCGGCCTCTACCCGCCGACCCTGAACGCCTATCCGATCGGGGTGGCACTCAACCGCAACCTGACGATCAAGCTCGGTATCTGCGACCACCGCCGGTACATTCCCGAGCTGCTGTCGAAGGTGATGGCGGGAACGGTCGACCCGGCCCGGGTCATCACCCAGCATCAGCCCGTGTCGTCGGCCATCGACGCCTATCAGGCCTTCGACCGCCGCGAGACGGGCTGGACCAAGGTCGTCCTCGACCCCGCCGCCTGAGCCCCCCGCGCGGCGCACACCGGCCTCATGCGGGTTTTGTCGCGATCCCTTCGTAGCCGTAGCCGATGAACTCGGGGCCCACCCGGTAGTGGTCAAGGCTTCGCAGTTCCAGGCCGGCGTTGGTGACCAGCTCGTCGATGGGACGGTTGAGGTGGCAGCCACCGAAGATCCGGCCCCAGGCGGGGGTGAGCCGGTCCTGCCAGCGGGCGACCCGCGGCCGCGCGGAGCGGCCATGCTCGGTGAAATGCAGCGTTCCGCCGGGGCGCAGGACGCGACGGGCCTCCCGCAGCGCCTGGTCGACGTCGGGGATGGTGCACAACGTCCAGGTGACCAGCACATGGTCGACCGAGGTGTCGGCCAGCTCCAAGCGCTGCCCGTCCCGTCCGACGACCTCGACGGGCACAGTGGCCGTGGCGATCCGCCGCTGTGCCAGCCGGAGGCCGGTCGCCGCCGGTTCGACCACCAGCAGCCGGCTGACCTGCGCCGGCAGATGCGCCAGGTTGCGACCCGAGCCGAAGCCGATCTCCAGCACGTCCCCGCGCAGCCCGGCGGTCACCCGGGCCCGCGCCGGCTCCACCACCCGCCCGAGCGCGACGTCGATGATCCGCGGAAGCACCTGGTCCTCATAGAACCCCATCCACACCCCTCCTGCGCCGGCCACACCCGGCTCGGCTGATGCCTGGCCTGGCGGTCCCAGGGTTTCACCCAGGGACCGGCCTCATCCAGTCGTCGCCCGAAGGGGCATCAGGGAGACAGGGGCATCAGGGAAACAGCGGCATCAGGGAGACAGTGGCATCAGAAGCCTGCCGCCCGGGCTCACGAAATACGGGATCGGCGCGTCGGGTGTCGGCATGGTTCCAATATGGGGCGCATTTTCCGTTCCTGATCGAGTTGCTGGCCTGGGTCGCGGATGGGACGGTGGAACGGGAAATGTGGAAACGGGTTGAAGAGAATGTTTTCGGCTGCTTTCTGGGTTGCACTCCCGGTTTTTCGGCAGCTCGGAGGGGTGGATGATCATGCGTTCCCGGATGGTTCGCCGGTCGGGGCGGGGCGCGGGAGCGCCGGTGTCCTGTTCCCAGCGGCTGGCGGCTTCGGTGGCGTTGCTGGCCTCCGCCGCGGTGGTCGTCGTCCTGATCGCCCGGTTGATCGACCGGCCGATCGCCCTGCCGGTTTCGGTCGTCGCCGTGACGATCACGTTGATGGCGGGCTGGGCGGCGCTGGTCGGACGGGGGCCGCGTCGCCTGGGCGCGGCTGTGCTGGCGGTCTGCACCCTTGGCGCCCTGATCGCCTTCGCGGGGGTGATCGGCCTGGCCACCCTGCTGGTCACCGCGGGTCTGCTCGTCGCGTCAGGAATCGCGGCGCGTGGCGCCTTCGGACGGCACCGACCGCGGGGGCGTCAGGTGGGAGCCGCCCGGCACGGCGTCCTGGTGGTGAACCCGCGTTCCGGTGGTGGTGCCGCCGGGCGTCACCAGCTCGCCCAGGCCGCGCTCCGGCGCGGGATCGAGGTCGTCACCCTCACGGAACACGCTGATCTGCGGTCGCTCGCCGAGGACGCCGCCGACCGCGGCGCCGATGTGGTGGGCATGGCGGGTGGCGACGGCTCGCAGGCGGTCGTCGCGGACGTGGCGCGTCAGCGTGGGATGGCGTTCGTCTGCGTCCCCGCCGGTACGCGTAACCACTTCGCCCTTGATCTCGGCCTGGACCGCAGGGATGTGGTGGGGGCGCTCGACGCGTTCGACCTCGCGGTCGAGCAGCGTGTCGACCTGGGCCAGCTCGGTGACCGCGTGTTTGTCAACAACGTCTCGCTGGGTGTCTACGCCGACATCGTGCAGTCCGACAGCTACCGTGACGCGAAGGTGCCCACGGCGGCCGCGAGGCTGCCCGACCTGCTGGGCGCGGACCGCGCCGCGCCGGATCTCCGCTTCACCGGCCCGGACGGTCACACCGGATCGACCGCGGACGTCCTGCTCGTGTCCAACAACGCCTACCAGCTCCACAGCCTCGGTGGTTTCGGCACCCGCCCCCACCTCGACAGCGGCCGGCTCGGTGTGACGACCTTGTGTGTCGATCGGGCCCGTGATCTGCCCGCCCTCGTCGCGCTCGAGTCCATGGGTGCCATCAGCCGGTTCCGCGGCTTCCAGCAGTGGACCAGTCCCACCCTGCGGATCGACTCCGCGAGACCGGTCAGTGTCGGCGTGGACGGGGAGGCGCTGTGCCTGCCACCACCGCTGGAGCTGCGCTCGCTTCCGGCCGCGGTCCGCGTTCGGATCCCGGTGCACGCACCCGGGGTGCCACCCGCGCGGCCGGGTCTGTGGGGGATGTTCCCGGCTCTGGTCCGGATCGTGGCCGGCCGGTCCCCGGCCTGAGCCGCGCGGTGCGGCCCGGCCGAGCTCGGCTCGGCCAGAGCCGGGCCAGGGGTCAGTCGTTCCAGTCGGCGGGGTTCGTGGGCTCGGGTCGGATGGTCCCGGCGGCGGCGAGGACACCCAGCGCGGCCAGGGCGACCACGACTGTCAGCAGGACGAGGGCGACCGCTGCCGGGGTCGGACAGTTCCACAGCACCAGCGCCAGCAGCCCCGCCCCGATGACGACCCCGCCGGTGAGGCGGCGATGCCGGGCCAGCCAGTCGCCCGCGCCGCCGGTACCCACACCCGCCCGGGCCAGGGCCTGGCCGGCGGCCCCGGTGGCGTGGCTGGCGCTGGCGCGCAGGGCGCGGGCGCCGCGGCCCGGCCCGTGGAGATACCCGGCGACCACGGTGATGACGGCCACGGTCAGCCAGGTAAGCGCGCTGTCTCGTAGGAAACGGACGAGAGTGTCGTAGATGGCCGCTGCCGCGTCGCGCGGCTGGGCGTCGGGCGCGACGGAGTCCAGATAACTCTGGCGCAGGACGGCCAGCACCACGAGCAGGACGATCATCGTCACGGCGGTGCCGACGCCCAGGGCCATGAGCCCGACGCGGTGCGCGGGCGCCAGCCACACGCCCAGCGCGGCGAACGCCACCACGGCGACGGGCAGCCACAGGCCGAGGACGGCGAGCAGACGCAGGGCGTCCTGAGTTCTGGTCAGGGTGTCCGTCCGCAGCAGCACGATCTGTCGGTCGACGTCGGGAATGCTGCCGGCCTTCTCGAGACCGGCGTCGGCGAGTCGCTGCTGCACACTGTCGACGACCGGGCCGATATCCAGCACGATCGTGTCGTCCTTGGCCTGGAGGACGTTGTTGCCCTCATCGGTGAGAACCTTCTTCACGGCGGCATGCGCCCGACGGTTCGCGTTCTCCCACAGCGGGGGAAACTGGTCGCTGGTGACCACCCCCTGAACCACCTGATGTACCGCGCTGGTCAGGGCGCTGTGCAGCGCGCCGGCCAGGACGTCGGCATGGTTCACGACAACGGGCGGGACGTCGTTTCGGGTGAGAACGTCGTTGAGTGACGCGGTGACCTGATCGACGTCGACGTTCCTGACGACCAGATCGGTCAGCCGGTTGGTCACCATGTTCTGCACCGCGGGGTCGGTGGCGAGCGGGGCGACGGTCTCCCCGTACCGGTCCGAGTCGGAGATCGTGATGTCCGCCCAGGTGGCGACCACGGCGAGCGGTGCCAGCACGACGGCCAGCAGGAGCAGGAGGGACGCCCCGACAGTCCGGAGGGATATGCCAGGAGAACGCGCCGGGCCGTCGGAGCTGTCGCCAGCACTGGCAACCATGGAACGGTCCCTCCTGCTTTGTGCGTGGTGCGGCCGCCAATGCGGTCTCGCGGCCGGCTCCTTCCCTGCGAGGGCTCGTCGAAAACTGGTTTTCGACGAGCCGCAAAAAGGCGCCGCGAGATTCCGGAAATATCGAACTCCGCTTCCGCTGCCGCATCCGGTGGGATGCGCAGACCGTCACTTCGAGTGATGCTGTGGGGGTGAGTCGGCAGCGGGGACCGGCTGGCGGTCAGATTCGCCACGAGCAGGCGGGAAGCCACCTTTCCGGCGTCCGGAGGTGGGCATCGGAAAAATATCGCGAGGTTCAGGAAGGATGGCGCTCTTCGTCGGCGGAGGGCCTGGCCCGCCAGTTGCGGGAAAGCGATCTGATGAACGGCTCGATGACCCTCGCCGCGCTCATTCTGATGTTGTTCTTCCCGTTTGTCATCACGCTGGCCGCGGTGTCGCCGCTGCGCCCCGGCGGCGCGGCCGAGATCATCGTCAGGCGGATGGGACTGAACCACGACGCCGCCATGGCCGTCGAGCGCCTGTTCACTCCCCGCGGCGGCGGATCCGCGCAGTCCGGTTGGACGGTCCTCGGCGCGCTCTGGCTGACCCTGGGTGGGCTGAGCCTGGCCGGGGCGGTGCAGTCGGTGTATCTGCGGGTCTTCCGGGTTCCGGCGTTCGGCCTGCGCGGGGTGCCGGCCCAGGTGGTCTGGCTCGCCGGACTGCTCGTCTTTCTCGCGGGTACCACCGCCACCGGGGCGGCGCTCACCGGCACGGTCGCCGGCCAGGTGTGCCAGGCTCTGATCGTCATCACCGCGATGGTGCTGCTGTTCTGGATCGGCACCTGGGTTCTCGTGCGCGGTCGGCTGGCCTGGCGGGACGTCCTGCCCGCGGCGGTGTTCACCACGGTCGGACTGACCGGCCTCGGGGTGGTGAGCCGGCTGCTGTTCTCGACGTCGATCGTGGACAACGAGCGGAACTACGGCGAGATCGGCGTCGTCTTCACGCTTCTGTCGTGGCTGATCGGACTCGGGGTGGTGCTCACCGGAGGGGCGACCGTCGGCGCCTGGTACAACGCGCGGGGCCTGTCCCTGCTCCGCGCGGTCGGACGACGCGCGAGATCCCTGTTCCGGTGACGACCGGTGGTCGCCCGGGGCTACCGGGTGCGGGTCAGTCGTGCGGTCCGTGGCCGGGCCGGCTGTCGGCCAGCGGGTTGTCCCCGGCGCTGGTCCGGGACATCCGCGCGGCGGCGACCAGACCGAGGACACCGAGGACGCCGAGGGTGGCCATGGCGATGGCGTAGGCGTTCCTGGTCAGGCCGGCGACGAGGATGGTCCCGGCGATGGCGGTACCGAAGGACGAACCGAGGTTCGAGATGCTGCGGGACAGCCCGGAGATCTCGCCCTGGCGTTGTTCGGAGAAGGCGGACTGGACGACGTTGACCGAGGGGGTGAGCATCGCGCCGAGGCCGAGACCGAGCAGCAACAGCCCGGGCACGAACGCCCAGGGGCTGTGTGATGCGGCGACCAGGCCGATCAGGGCGATGATGCCGGCGATGGTCAGGGTGAACCCGGCGGTGATCAGGGTGCTCTGGGAGTGGCGTTTCGCGAGTCGTTCGGCGGCGGTGGACGAGATGAGCAGACCGACCGTGGCCGCGGTGAAGATGAGGCCGGTCCGGATGGCGTCGTAGCCGCGGACCACCTGGAGGAACGTGGCGACGGTGAAGGACGAGCCCATCAGCAGCAGCCACTGGATGTTCTGGGTGACCAGGCCGAGGTTGGAGACCCGGTTGCGGAACAGGCTGGTGGACAGCAGAGGCTCCCGGCCGGCTCGCTCCTCGCGGCGTACCCAGTGCAGGAATCCGGCCAGCACGAGCAGGCCGGCGGCCAGGAGGACGGCGGTGAGGGCAAGGTTGTCGTCGGCGGCGAGGATGCCCAGCACGATCAGGGTGAGGCCACCCGCGGACAGGATCGAGCCGGGAACGTCGAAGTGACGGTGCGGGTCCGCCGGGAGCGGGTCGGTGATGGACCGGCTCAGCACGATGATGAGCGCGACGATCAGGGCCTGGAAGGCGAAGGCCGCGCGCCAGCTGATCGCGGAGGTGATCAGGCCGCCGATGAGCGGGCCCGCCGCCGCCCCGAGGCCACCACCGGCCATGATGACCCCGAAGGCGCGGGCACGGGCGGTGAGGTCGGTGAACAGCACCGTGGTGAGGATGTAGACCGGGGGAATCAGCAGGGCCGTGCCGATGCCCTCCAGGATCGAGTTGCCGAGCAGCAGCAGGCCCACGCCCGGTGCGACGGCGCTGAGCAGGGCACCCACCCCGTACACCGTGAGTCCGATCAGAAAGCAGCGTTTGCGGCCGAGCCGGTCGGTCAGCTTGCCGCCGGGAATCATCAGCGCGGCCATGACGAGCAGGAAGACCGTGATGACGACCTGAACGGACTGGACGGTCGTGTCGAGGTCCCGGCTGATGTCATTGATCATCACGTTCATGTTCGACCCGGCGAAGCTGCAGATGAACTGCGCGAGCGCGAGCGGTGCCAGGAGGCGCCGGTCGGCGCCGGTCGACCGTGGCAGGGCGCGGGTATCCACGTCGGGCGTCTGCTCGGTCATCGTCGTCACGTACCTCGCTTCCGGTCGCGTCGCCGATGGTCAGCGGCCCAGGTTCTCGGCGCGGTCGAGCTCCTCGTCGAGGGCGATGGCGGCGTCGATGAGCGCGAGATGGGTGAAGGCCTGGGGGAAGTTGCCCAGCTGTTCACCGGACGGCCCGATCTCCTCGGCGAACAGGCCGACGTGGTTGGCGTAGGTGAGCATCTTGTCGAAGGCGTAGCGGGCCTGGTCGAGGCGGCCGGCGCGGGCCAGGGCCTGCACGTAGAGGAAGCTGCAGAGGTTGAAGGTGCCCTCGGAGCCCCGCAGGCCGTCGGGGGAGGCGGCCGGGTTGTACCGGTAGACGAGGCTGTCACTGACGAGTTCGTCGTTCATCGCGTCGAGCGTGCTCAGCCAGTCGGGGTCGGTCGGGGCGAGGAAACCGACGCGGGGCATGAGCAGCAGGGAGGCGTCGACGACGTCGGTGTCGTAGTGCTGGACGAAGGCATGGCGCTTGTCGTTCCAGCCGCGGTCGATGATCTGCCGGAAGACGGTGTCGCGGGCCGTCTGCCAGCGGGTGAGGTCGGCGGGCCGGGAATAGGCGGTCGCGATCCGGATGGCCCGGTCGAAGGCGACCCAGGTCATGAGGCGGCTGTAGGTGAAGTTCTGCCGGCCGCCACGGGTTTCCCAGATGCCTTCGTCCGGGCGGTCCCAGTGGTCGGTGAGCCAGTCGATGACGGCGGCGAAGGCGTTCCAGCCACGGACTCCGCCCATGTCCTTCGCCTCGGCGAGGGCGTAGGCGGCCTCGCCGTAGATGTCGAGCTGGATCTGGTCGGCGGCGGCGTTGCCGGCGCGGACCGGCGCGGACCGGCGGTAGCCCTCCAGATGGTCGAGGATCTCCTCGGTCAGGTGGGGTTCCCCGTCGACCCGGTACATGATCTGAAGCGGTTCGCCGGAGGCGGTCCAGCCCGCGTCGAGGCGCTCGCGCAGCCAGCGGCGGTAGGCGTTCGCGTCGCGGGTGAAGCCGAGCGTGCTCAGGGCGTGGACGGACAGGGAGGCGTCGCGAACCCAGGTGTACCGGTAGTCCCAGTTGCGTTCGCCGCCGATCTGCTCGGGCAGACCCATCGTGGCGGCGGCGATGGGAGCGCCGGTGGGAGCGTAGGTGAGCAGTTTCAGGGTGATCGCCGAGCGGGTGACCATCTCATGCCACCGGCCGCGGTAGCGCGACGCCCGTAGCCAGGTCAGCCAGAAGGCGCGGCAGGCGTCGAACGCGGCGGTGACGCTCTCCACCGTGGGTGGCGGACCGCCGAGGCGTTCGCCGCGGGTGGCGGCGTCACCGCTGTCGCTGGTGAGGACGACCGCGGCCAGCTCGCCGGCGTCGAGGGTGAAACGGGCGGAGAGGTCGTGGCCGTCCGGATGAAGCACGATCGGGGCGGTCGCCTGCACGTGCAGATCCGTGTCAGGTCCGTGGAACACCACCGATCCGTCGTCGAGATGGCGCGACGTGTGGGACGCGCGACCATAGTCGAACCGTGGCCGACACAGCAGCTCGAAGGGCAGACTGCCCCGAACCACCCGGGCGACCCGGATCAGCCGATGGCGTGTCGAGGGGGTGCTCGAGGGGTTGGGCTCCATGAAGTCGACCACCTCGCCCACCCCGCCCGGGGCCATGAACCGGGTGACGAGCACGGCGGTGTCGGTCAGGTAGAGCTGCCGGACACCGACCTCCTCGGTGTCACCGAGATCGGCGGCCAGCCGGCAGTGGCCACCGCGATCGCTGTCGAGCAACGAGGCGAACATGCTCGGCGAGTCGAACCGTGGGGTGCACCACCAGTCCAGGGTTCCGTCGGCGGCGACCAGCGCCGCGGTCTGCAGGTCGCCCACGAGACCGTGGTCCGCGATCGGTGGATAGGCGTTCATGCTGGTTCCTCCCGCGATCGTCGCGTGCCACATGAGAACCCGGGGCGGCTTCCCTCTTCCTACCCGGGTGGCTGTGGACGGAAGGTGCGCTGATGTGGCGTCTCGGTGACGACGATGGCCGTGGACGGGGGTATTTCCCGCCATACCCCGGGTAGTTCGCTCAGCGGTTCCGACAGGATGGCGCGGGCGTCGCCGGGCATGTGCTGCAGGCGCTCGTGTTCGGGGTAGAGCATCCGGATCGCGTCGACGCTCTCGCTCATGTACAGCGTGTTGACCACCGGCCCGCTGGCGTATCTGGCCGCGAACAGCGTCTCGCCGTCGGCCAGCCCGACCGTCATCTGCAGGGGTTCGGCGACACCCGCGGCGGCTCCGACACTCTCGACGAAACCGGCCATGCGTTCCAACCCCCCGATGGGGTCCTCCTCGAGGCCGAACGTCAGGGCGAGGTGGAACATCAGCTCGGAATCCGTGCTGCCTTTTATGTTGCCGAACAGGTCGGGGCGCACGGCCATCAGCAGCTCACGGCGAAGCGAGCCGAAGCTGTCGATGTACCCGTTGTGCACGAAAATCCATTTCCCATAGCGGAACGGATGGCAGTTCGTCTTCTGCACCGATGTTCCGGTGCTCGCCCGCACATGCGCGAGGAACATCGGGGAGCTGATTTCCTCGGCCAGTTCCCGAAGGTTCTCATCGCCCCAGGCGGGTGAGTCGCTGCGGAAGATCGCCGGGGTCCTGCGCCGGCTGTACCAGCCCAGGCCGGTCCCGTCGCCGTTGGGTTCGAGCAGGTCCGGCCCATGTCTGACACTCTGGGCAATCAGTGATCTTTCGGGTTCGTACAACAGTGAATACGGGACGATCGGATCTCCTCGATACCCCATCCATCTGCACATGCCACCCTCCAGTCCACTACGGCAAGGGTGCCCACGAGGTGCGGGGGCAACCGCCCTCCTGCACTCGGATCCTTTCTGGCCGGATTTTGACCACGGGGCTCTGAACCAGGGGTCTGACTGGTTCGGCCGGGGAATGAGGAGGAGGATGCGGCGGCGGTCATGAATGCGTCCGATCAGAGTCCTGATCGTTGTGCGGCCGCACGTGGATGATTCCCCGCCGGCTGCACTCTCCGCTGATGACCTGGGCGAACTGATGTGAGGCAGGAGAACGGCATTGGAGTCCGCGGTCGCGGTCGTGGCGGTGACGCTGATGGCCTACGCGCTGGTGGAGCGGCGCCTGCGGCAGACACCGATCAGCGGCGCGCTGGTGTTCACCGCGGCCGGTCTGCTGGCCAGCGACCAGGTCTCGGGGCTGATCACCTCGTCCGTCGGCGAACATGGCGTTACCGCCGTTCTGGAACTGACCCTGGTGATCGTGCTGTTCACTGACGCGATGGGGGCCGGTCTGGGCCCCTGGGCGACGGAGTCACCGCTGCCCGGCCGGCTGCTGGGCATCGGATTCCCGTTGACCATCGCCGTCGGCTGGCTGCTGGCATCGGTGCTGTTTCCCGGCCTCGACCGGTGGGAGACAGCGCTGCTGGCGGCGATCCTGGCACCCACCGACCTGGCCCTCGGGTTGCCGGTCATCAACAACCGGCGGGTTCCCCGGCTGATCCGACATGCGCTGAACGTCGAAGGTGGCCTCAACGACGGGCTGGCACTTCCGTTCGTGACCATCTTCCTGGCCCTGGCACTGGAGGAGGAGAACACCGTCGGCAACGGACATGCCGTGTCGGTGTTTCTGCGCGCCCTGCTGGCCTCCGGCGCCATCGGGATGGCGCTGGGCGCCGGTGGCGCGCTGACCCTGCGGTGGTCGGCGCGCAGGGGCTGGTCCAGTCGGCTGTGGCAGTCGCTCGCGTTGCTGGCCATGGCGACGCTCGCCTACGTGCTGGCGGACCTGATCGACGGCAGCGGCTTCATCGCGGCCTGGGCCGCCGGTCTCGTGACCGGCCTGGTCGGGCGGGAGAGCCTGGCCGCGGCTCAGCAGACGCCGCAGGATGTCGCCCAGCTCGGTGTCTCGGTGAGCCTGGTGCTGTTCGGCGCCCTGCTGCTGGCACCGGCCCTCGCCCACGCGACCTGGACGGCGTTCGGTTACGGGCTGCTCAGCCTGACCGTCATCCGGATGATCCCGGTCGCCGTCTCGTTGGGTGGTTCGAAGGTCGCCCCGCCGACCGTGGCGTATGTGGCTTGGTTCGGGCCACGGGGGCTGGCGTCGATCGTCTTCGCGGATCTGGTCGCCACCAGCGGGCTGCCCGAACAGCACCAGATCGTCACGGTGGTGATGCTCACCGTGGGTATGAGCGTGGTCCTGCACGGCCTCACCGCACCGTGGGGCGCCCGCCGCTACGGACGCTGGTACGAGGCGACGGCGGCACGCTACCCTGGGATCCGCGAAGCGGCCGAGGCCCCGCCGCCAGACCGCCTCGCCATCCCGCCCGTCCCGCCCGTCCCGCCGACGGGCAGGTGATCGAGACCGGACGGTGACCCCCGCTCATCCAGGCGGTGGGCGGAATGCTGTGGACGGCGCGCTAGCCGGTGGCGACCGCCGAGCGGACCGCGGTGCGGCACCTCCCCTCGATGCCGCCCGTAGCGAACGGTTCGAGCTCGTCCCGTGGCCGACTCCGCTGGCTTGTTCATGCGACGCGACGCCTTCCCTCGACCACGGTCACCTTCTGTGACGCCGCTTTCAGTAGGCTACGGGTGTGCAGGGTGCACACGGGTCGCCGTGGGGGTGTTCGTGTCCGATATGCCCCCAACCGACCCGTATAGGTGGATCTTGCTGTGGGGCCGGTTGCGGGGGGTGGCGGTGGCGGGATCACAGCGCTGCGGTTGCCACCGAGCCGGCCGGCAGAGTCATGACCGTTCCGTTCGTCGGCGCCCGGAGCCGTCCCCGCGGGGTCCGGGCCCGGACTGACTGCCCGAGACCCAGGTGATGTCACCCCTGGTCGGGGTCGTTGCTGGGAGGTGCTGATCCCTGACGTACCGGTGCGGATCCCAACCCGTGCGGGCTGGCAGCGCGGGACAGGTCCATAACGGCTGCAAGGACGACGGGGACGGCGGCGAGGAGAAAGCCGCCGCTGACGACGTCGTTCGCCGATCCCCACGGGTAGTAGCGGATCGACTCGGCGATGGGCATCAGTGACCAGGCCGCACCGACGACGAAGACCGCGACGGCCCAGCCGGGTCGCCTCAGGCTGATCACGGTCGCGGCTGCAACGCCCACGAGGACCGTGGCCGGGAGGATCCTCTGGATGCTGTCGACCAGACCGTCCGGCCCTCGGTAGGCGGCGAATGGGTTGTTGTAATACACATAGCCGTTGGAATGGACGAGGGAGAGACTGTAAGTTCCGGCCGCCGCCAAGAACAGGCAGAACAGCGCCGCCGCGGTGAACAGGTCGCGGCGGCGGAGCGCCGTTGGCATCCCCGCCGACGCCATCCCCGCCTGCAGGAACAGCACGGCGAGCAGATAGAGCGGTGGCCGCGCGATATCGGTCCACGCGGCCACGAGCACAGCAGCGCACACCGCGATGCACGTCAGGCCCAGCAGCACGCGAGCTGTGCGGCGTGCTCCGGCCGACGCGGCGACGAGGGCGGCAACCGGCAGCGGATAGATCGCCGCACCGAGGGTGACAAACGGCCCGAAGGTCAGACCGGCGCCCGGCGGATTGCCCGCATAGGCCGGCAAAGGTTTCGGTACCACCTCCGCGACTACGAACAGCCCCGCCGACAGCACCGCGAGGGACGACAGGGCCAGGATCGCGGTCCGCTGCCGCACGACCACGGGCACCAGGCCCAGTGATACGCCGAGTCGGGTGGCCAGGCCGTGGACGACCAGGTCCGCGATGTCCGCCGGGCTCGGTCTGGTGCGACCGGTCGCGTCGGCCAGGTCCAGCAGGGTGGCGATGAGCTCGTCCTCATGGTCGTGGCGCCAGCGAGGCGGGTAGCAGCGGAGCAGCCGACGGTAGGCGATCTCAAGCCGAGACGTGGTCATGCCGGTGCCGTTCCCAGCCGCCGCCGGGACCGCAGCCGGCGGTCGGCTTCGGCCGCGTTCGACCGAAGCCGGTCGACCTGAGCGGCAAGAATCTCGGCGCCCGGTTCGGTGAGGTCGTAGTAGCGGCGCAGCCGGCCCTCGACCACCTCCTCGCCGCTCTGGCGCACCAGGCCCTCCCCGGTCAGCCGGTCGAGCGCGGCGTACAACGTGCCGGCCCGCAACGTCACCCGCCCGCCGGAGATCGCCGAGACCTCCCCGATCAGCGCATACCCGTGTTTGGCCCCGTCGGCGAGCGCCGCCAGCACCAGGAACGTGGGTTCCCGCATCTCATCGATACCCATGTGGTCAGCATATACCGATGATCTTATTATAAGTCGGACCGGCGCTGAGCGCACCGTGGTCTACTGCCGGGCGCGGGCGACCACTTCCTCGGTGGTGAGTGGCCCGCGTGGGTGGTAACTCAGACTGAGGGGCGTTCGGATCTTGCGCGGTGCCTCGCCCTCCAGCGCGACGTAGAACTCGCCGGTGCGTAGGCGTGAGATGTCCGGGACATCGCCGCCCTTGGCCTTCGCCATCTCCCGGGCCACTTCCACCTGCGTGGGGCTGTTGAGCAGGCCGTACATCTGGGTGGCGGCATTGCCTGGCACCCGGTTGTGCAGGGCGCGCGGTGCCTGGGTGGCGAACACGAGGCCGAGACCGTACTTGCGGGCCTGGGAGGCGAGGGCGAGTGTGCTCTGGGTGCACGCGGTCATCGCACCCGACGGGACGAACGTCTGGGCCTCGTCCATGACCAGCAGCCCGAGCAGGGGACGGTCCACCGCGGGGTTCTTCTTGATCCAGGAGAAGAGCGCCATCTGAAGCTGGTTCACGAAGCTCTGCCGGACGCCCTCGTCGGGCAGACCGACGAAACTGATGACCGAGATGCGGGCACGCTTTCCCGCCGCCGGGGTGAGCAGGACGCCGGGGTCCGCGGGCGTGCCGGAGCCGCCGAACAGTGGGTCGTTGACCATCGCGGCGCTGAGTGTCTGGGCGAGCCCCGCGGCTATCTTCTCGGCGCCGTCCAGGTCGATGATGTCCGCCGGTAGATCGGCGAGAAGGGAGATCAGGCCGGTCAACCGGGTGCCACCCCGGTGGCCGAAGTGCTCGACGGCCCGGCGCAGCACCGCGCGGCCCAGATGTGCCTTCGCCGCCCTTCCGTCCAGCATCGCCCGCGGCACCAGGGCGGCGACCGCCACTTCCACGGCCTCGGCGAACTCGTCAGGGTCGGCCAGGGTGGCCGGGAAGTCCGGCAGGGGCTGGAAGCTGAGCGTACGACCGGCCTCGCGGCGTGGGGTCCACACCACGACCTCGGTGTTGTCCAGGTACTCCACGGCTCTGGGGCCGTCGTCCGCACCCCAGAGGCTCGGCGGCTCTGGCCAGGCGTCCCCGAGGCGAGCCAGGTCGTTGTTGGGATCGAGCACGATCGCGGATACGCCCCGCAGGGCGCATTCCTCGACGATGCGGCGCAGGAGCACCGTCTTGCCCGAACCCGAGCCGGCGATGACGATCAGATGCTTGCGCAGGGCCTCCAACTCGAGTGCCACGGGCTCGGCGGTCGCGTGATCGTGTCCGATATCGAGGGTCGGTCGCACCAGCGGGGTGGTCCCGGTGGTTCCGGTGGTTCGGGTGCTCCCAGCGGTATCCGCGACGGAGGTCGCCTCCGTGGGCGTGTCCTTGGGTCGCGTGACGGTGGCGCTCGCTTCCGGGGGCAGCCAGTCGGCGACATCGCGGAGCGCCTTACCCAACACCGTGACCGTCTCGGTGGGGCGTCGGGCCAGCAGCCACTGGCCCAGGTCGGACGTCCCGTGGCTCGGTGAACTCCGGTCCTCGTCGAGCATCGTCCGCAGCGCCGAGAGGATGCGCAGATCCTCGTGGTCGAGCGCCAGGGTGTCGCCGTGAGAGGCTTCCACGACGTCCAGCGACTCGCGCGTCTTGGCCCCGGTTGACCAGTCCTCCTGGCGGAGTAGAAAAAGCTTTCGCTTGCTGATCTCCGGGTCCAGGGCGGCGGCTGTGATGGATCTGCGGAGTCGGTTCAGCGCGGCGTTTCCGTGGTGCCCACCGCTGACCGCGCGAAAGCACCAGTGAACCTCGTCCTCGATATCCTCGGCGAGGGTGAGGCGCAACCGGGCGTGCAGGTCCGGCCGCCCGCTCGGCGCGGGATCGATCGAGAAGCGTTTCGGGCTGTCCGGCCGTTCCAGAATCCACGCGGTGAGGCCGGCGGCCAGCAGGGGCGGCACCGCGGTGTCCTCGGTGTCGGGCTCCAGCGGGGTGATCACATCCGCCTTGTGCTTCAGCTCGGCGAATCGCTCGTCGTAGCGGGCGAGAACAGTCGTGCTGATGGTCGGAAGGTCGGGATCCACCTTCAGGGGTGGTCCCGTCGTCTTCTCCTTGAGGGTGCGCATTTCAGTGGCCTCATCGCGCAGTCGGCAGGCGCGGATGTGGGCGTCGATGAGGATGAGAAGCTGCCGTGGGGTGAAGTCCCCGCCGGATGAGAAGGCGTCCGGATGAATGGGCCAGGTCGGATACGGTGGGTCGAAATCGGCCGCCGCGAAGTAGGGCTTGAAACGCTGCGCCACGATCTCACGGGCGAGGTCCGGGCGGTTGATCGACTTCAGCTGTGGAGCTTCCCGGAAACGGTCGCGGACAGTGTCGACCGCCTTCTTTTTGATCAGATCCCAGGAGCCGGGGATGCAGGCGACCACCGTCAGGGTGCGCCTGGTCCGTTCGCGCAGGGTCATCAGACCCCCGGCGATGCTGTCGAGCAGAAGCAGCTGGGCCTGGCTGGGAGCGTGGCTGGGCTCGCTGCCGGCCGCGGCGGAGTCGACGAGCAGATTGGACTGCGAGAGCAGGACGTCGATCTGGTCGAAGGCCATCACCGAGGGGCCGGTCAACGCGATCAGGCGCGACAGCTCCTGGACGATCTCCTCCGCCGTGCGGGTGGTGCGACGCATTCCCCAGAACGCACGGTCTCCGGGTGTGCTCTCCTCGTCGCAGGCGAAGTAGTCGTCGGCGATGTTCTGGTGGTCGGTGCCCGGGGACGCGCTGAGGGCCAGCGCTCGGGCGGTGTCCCGACTGGTCCGAAAGACGTAGCCGTCCGACGCGGAGATCGCGGAGATGAACAGGTCCAGCTTTTCCTTCGTCAGCTCGGTCTCGCCCAGCAGCGCACGTCGCTCCGCGGGCGGAACGCCCACTCGGGCCGAGAGCCGCCGGAGGAGCACGCGAAGCTGGGTCTCACCGTCCGCCATCGGTCGGGCCAGCCCGTCGAGCATGGACGTCAGAATGCTTACCCAGATGTCCTTGGTGCTCAGGAGGCTGACGAGAAAGAAATAGCCACCCTGCTCCTGGGCCTCGCGCCGTAGCCAGCCCAGCAGGTGGGTCTTACCGGAGCCACGCTGGCCCTGCAGCACCAGACCGATGGGGCTGGCGTCCGCGCTGTCCGCGGCTTCGCGCAGACCGATCTCCACCGCCTGGACCACACCTGGATGCAGGCCGTCCACATGGTAGGAAAGCGATCGCCAGACGTCGTCCGGTACCGGCGCCCAGGTGAGCTGGATCGAATCCAGGGCGGTCCGCTGCGCGCTGTCCATCACACTCCGATGGCGAGCAGATGCTTGTCCTGACCGCCGATGTGAACCGACGCGGCCCAGTCGGCGTCGGTGAGCATCTTCTGGTTGTTCTCCGGGACGAGGTTGACGTCGCCGCCCCGGCTGAGACTGACCAGCGCCGCATCGAGGTCGGCCGGTGCGACGTCGGTGAAGAACGGTCGGATTCTGGTCAGTGACACCCAACCCCCGGGCTCCGCGGTGAGTGCCGTGTAGGCACCGCGCAGCCGGATCTCCAGGTTTCCCGGCCGGCGCGTCGGGGTGACAGCGGCGCGGGAGAACATCTCGCCGAGACTTTCGAACTCGCTGCGGGGCACCACCCGGTTGAGCAGGTTCAGGTGTACCGCGAGCAGAGCTCCGCCGATGGCCCGTGCCCGCGGGCTGCTCACATCCACCGGCGTCTGGAGCCGCACCCAGCCCTTCTCGTCCAGGTCATGCTGATAGGTGCGACGGGAGCGCACGCTGCGCAGCAGCCGCAGCCGGTTGAGCTTGTCCCGCTGAGGCTTGCGGACGTCGATGCCGTAGAGCTCGAAGAGCTCGGTGTTGAGCATCGCGCGGGCCTCCGCCATCAGGGCGAGCAGGACGGCTCCGTCGGAGGGGGTGAGATCGTCGTCGGCCACGGTTTCCCTTTCGCGGGTCTGCTGTCCCGCATCGGCCCGCCCGGAGGCGTGCTGGATGGTCACGGTGTGGTGGTGGCGTCGGCGGGCCGGCCGTCGGCATCCAGGCCATAGGCCCGGATGGTGCGTACGGTGATCCGGTCGACCGTGGAATCGGCGGCCAGTAGCGCCAGATATCGCTCGGCGGCCCGGTGGGTACCGGCGTTCACCTCGGCCAGCAGCCCGAACCGGTCGCCCGCGTCGAAGAGCAGTTGGGTCAGCTCGTTGGCTTCGGCCTCGCGGCCGCTGTCGGCGACCGCCCGCAGCTGGTTCAGCTGATCCGCGGACGGTGGTTCGCGCGGCTTGTCGCGTACACGCACCAGGTGGCGTCTGGCGGCGGCATCGGAGGCGTTCGCGCGTGCCTCCAGCTCGGAGACCCGGCCGAGGCTCGCGAGCAGCCCGGCGAGCAGCTCGGCCGCCATCCATTCACCGCGCTGGGCGAGTTCCCGTAGTTCGACGACGGCGCCTCGCTCGGCCAGGAGCTCGGCGAGGTTCTCCGCCGCGCGGGCGTTGCCCCGTTCGGCGAGGCTGCGTAGCTCGTACGCCCGTCCTCCGTCGGCCAGGAGTTCGGCGAGCTGCGCCGCGCTGTGGGGATCGTCCTTCGCCGGGTCCCGGAGCTTGTCGACGTGTACCTGCAGTCGGATCAGGGCATCCCAGCGGTCCCGTCGCTGCTGGTCGGCGGGCTTCGCCGCCAGCGACACGTCGGCGACCTCGAGGGCCTCGTCGAGCCGGTCCTGGCGGCGCAGGAGCGCGATGAGTTCCGCGCTGGCCGCGGAGTCGTCATGTTCGTCGTGGAGCCGGCTCAGTGCGCGCTCGGCGTAGGTGTAGCGCATCCGGGCCAGCGCCGCGCCGGCCAGCCGGCGCAGATCCTCGGCGCCGCGCAGGTCCCTGGCCAGTGCCTGCCACAGGCTCTCCGGCGGGCAGATGGTCCGGCGGGCCCGACCGATGTATTCCGTCAGATAGTCCGCCGCGCGGTAGGACACGGCCGCTCGGTGGTCGTCGAACGTCTCCGCCGAGCCGTCGTCGCCGTCCGGGATGAGCGCGGTCACCTCACCGTGGCGCGGGCTCGCGGCGTGCGCCAACGCGCGTTCCAGCCAGGTCCGCGCGGGCGAGGCACGTTGCGAGCGGGTCAGATAGCCGGCCATCGCCGTGGCGAGGGTGTCGGTGGACAGCGAGACGCGTACACCAAGCCGGCGCGCGTCCGCCGCACTGGAGATGGCCGCCTGACAGTACGGCGTAGGCGGGACCTCCCACAGATGGACGAGGTCAGGTGCGGCCGCCAGGACCTGGGTGAATCCCGTGTCGACCATGCTGAGAGCGGTCGCCACGCGCTGATCGGTCGGCGCGAGCGCACGAGCACGCCGCAGTTCGCCCTCGCTGAGCTGGGCCGAGACCGGGATCAGCTCCGAGGCTTCGAGGATCTTCCGATCCTCGGCGTAGATGTCACCGGTATCGCCGTAGTCCAGTTGTCGGCGTGAATGATAATGGACGGGCCAGACCGTGCCGACGATTATCATCCCCGCTTTGCGGAGGGCTTTGAAGTCCGCCTGACGCAGCGGCGGATCGGCACCGAGGAACTGGTGGAAGTCATCCAGCCAGAGCACGGTGTCCTCGGTCGGCACCTGGACGAGATCGCGAATCTCCTGGGTGGTCGTCGGCTGCGCCAGCCACCACGAACCTGGCACGAGCGCCCGGACGGCCTCGAACAGCGATCGGGTCTTACCGCAGGAGGAACCGCCGAGCAGCAGGACGAAGACACCCTCCTGCAGACCCTTTTTGATCATCTCGCGGAGGGTCTGGTCAAAATCCCGTTCGACATAGCGGGGAAACTCGCCGCTGCCGCCGCCGATGGTTGGCCGGCCGAAGCCGTCGGAAAGCGGAATCGCGGGATGGACCCCAAGATCACGGCCGGTTGCCTCGGCGACGTGGCCGGCGAGGGCCGGCCCCTGGCCGACGCTCGTGCTCAGCCGCTGCCATGCCTGCCGTACCTTCTGTCGTTCCTCGGACGGCACCTCCAGGACCTCGAGCAGGGTCCTGAGCAGGTCGTTTCTGATCGTCCTGCGACCGTTCAGCGCGTCGCTCACGGTGCTGGTGGGCAGTTCGCAGTACGGCGAACCCGAGGCCGCGAGTTTCTTTGCTGCCCGCTGGATATCGCCGAGGCTCAGGCCGCTTCGTTTCTGGATGCCCTGGAGATGGGCGGCGAGATCACTCCACGAACGCACCGTCGAGAGATCACCGGAATCGGCTGCGCTCAGCGTTGTCACCCCTCCGGCCCCCCGCCTCGGACGTTCCGGGACAGCATACGAGCACGCGCCGCCGCGCGTCATCGTGCAGGTCAGGGATCTGGCATCGTTAGCCGCTTCCGGCTTCCGCCGGGTTCATCCGTAGCCATCGACTGGTCAATATTCATCCTGCTGCACTCGGTCCAGTTCAACGGAAACTGTGACTGGTTGCGGGGTGTGCAATGGAGAATCAGGCCGTACGAGGACGGTCAACGGGAAAGGTTGCTTCGGCGGTCAGTGTCCGTCAGGTGACGACGACGCTGGGTCGGCACGGCCTGAGCGTGCGTGGCTACGACATCGAACATGTGCGTGTTCTGCCCGGGCCGCGGGGCCAGCCCGCGTTCGGAGCGAGCCCGCACGACGGAGGCGGCCGGCCGCTTCTCGGGTCACGGCGGCGACCACTCATCCAACTGTCGGACCTCGCCCTCACGGACAGGCGGACGGCGATCATCACGATCTTCCACGAGATCGCGCATCACCGCTCCTTCCTGGCGGCCGGCCATGGTGGGAGCGAGTACGAGGCGGAACGGTTCGGCGAACGGATGTACCACCGGTTCGCCCGGCGGCTGGCATAGCGCTCCGGGCCTCTTGCACTTTCACGCCACGCTGACCTGTTCCGACCTACCCGCAGGCCATCCGGTGTGGGCGTGCGGCGCGGGCCAGATCGAGCACGGCGACCAAGGCTGTGGGGCCGAGAACGAGGACGAATCCGCCGCCGGTGTCGGTGCCACCTCGCGACCGCGCAGATGTCGCCGTGTCGGGAAATGCCGACCGTGCTAATTGTGCTGGTTGCTTGTCGCGGCGACGAGCAGACGTTCGACATCGCGGCAGAACTTGTCGAAGGACGGCGCGTTCTGGCGGACCGCGGCGAGGTCGATCGCGTCGGCGAGGGCGGACTGGTCGACGGCGGGCCGGTAGCGCTGGCCGTCGACGCGTTGGTGGGTGAGCCACCCTTTGCAGTCGCGCGGGTTTTCCGGGTCGGGGTGGGCTTTGAGGTCGGCGGCCAGCCCGCGGATCCCGGCGAGTGAGGGTGCGGCGGCGAGAAACCAGGACTCGAACTCGCGGTTGGCGAGCACGACGGCGATGCGCCGGTCGGGCCGGATGGCCCGGGCGCGGGCGAGCAGGGCCGGAGCCAGCGCGGCAGGACAGTCGTCGTCGGCATCGAACACGACGAGGATCGCCGGCGCGGTGGGAGTGAGGACGGCTACCTGCTCGATGATGCGCTCGAGGCCGCCGGGTTGGACAAGGGCGCCGCGGTGATGGCGATGGGGTTTGGGAAAGTGCGCAGTCCGGTATCCGAGCTGGTAGGCCAGCCGGCGTAGCAGCACAGGCAGCGCGGTGACCTCGCCTTCGCCCTCAACGACGGTCGCGATGACCGGTCCTGGCGGACTCACGGTGCTGTGCCGGCAACGGGTGGGTCGGCAACGGGTGGGTCGGGCCAGGGGGTGAGCTGGTTGGAGCGTTGAAGTTCGCCGAGGGTGGCGAGGTGGCGATGGACGACCTCGCGGATCGGCTGACCGAGTTCGTGGACAACGCTGGCGCCGTCGCGGGTTTCGACGATGCGGGCCGCGTCGAGTGGGAAGTCCTTGCGGTCGAGCAGGTCGGCGCTCTGCGTGGCCACGATGACCTGGACATGTTCGGATGCCTCGGTGAGCGCGTCGAACAGGGCGCCGATGGCGCTGGCGTGCAGCCCCAGTTCGGGATCCTCGACGGCGACGAGCGGGACCGCACCGGTCCAGGTGCCGGGCTGGAACAGCGCGGTGAGCAGCCCGGCAGCGGCCAGAGTTCCGTCGGACATCGCGATTGCCGGGAACACCGCCACGCCCTGCTCGGCGGTCGGGTCGGCCATGCGTAGCCGGACGGTCTGGTACTGGTCGATGGTGAACGTGTCGATCCCGAGCGCGCCGGGCAGGATCGCGCCGAGATAGTCATCGACGCGCTGTTTCGCGGCCGGATTACGGGCGGCGAGCTGGTCGAGGATCTCGGCGAGTCGTCCGCCGGCCGGGTCGAGGGTCAGCTGCGCGGCACGCGGGTGTGCGGGCCGCATCGCGGCCGGGCTCAGGGCGTGGAACGCCATCCCGCGCAGCGCGGCCTGAACGGGGGCGAACGGCAGCCAGCGGGCGGCGGCGGGCAGCACCAGCGTGCCGGTGTCCGCGACCGGCCCCATCAACTGGTCAGGACCGCGAAGAACCCGGCCGTGGTGGGCCAGGTAACTCGCTGACAGTCCGGGTTCGGCGCTGGTGACCGTGCACTCTTCATGCTCGATCACTGTGCCGGCCTCGGCCTCGTCGTCGAACCGAAGCCCGAAGGCGTAGTGGGCCGTCAGCAGCTGGTCGCCGGTGCTGGTCGAGCCTGGTGGCGAATGCACCTCGACGTCCACCTCGAGGTGCATCCTGCCCGGACCCGCAGCTGAGTACCCGCGGTGAAGGACCACGGCGGGGCCCTGGCGGTCGGTGACAGCCTGGCCCGGCGAACTGGTCAGCGCGTCGCCCACGAACCGCACCGCGTCCAGAACGTTGCTCTTGCCCGCGCCGTTCAGCCCGAGCAGCACCGTCAGCGGCCCGAACGTCACCTCCGCGTCGCGGATCGACCGGAAGCCCCGTACCCGCATCCGGCGCAGGAACGGCACCGGCTGAGCGCGCCCGTCCACCCCGCGACCTCCCACCGCACCAGCCTACGGCCCAGGATGTCGGCTTCCCGTGCTGCGTTCAGTGGCCGACCGGATGCTCGTGCGGAGGTGATTGCGACCAAGCGTGGCCACTGGTTCGCTCTGGTAGCACAGTGGTCTAGTCTCCCTCATTGCGACAAATGGGGGTGCGGCGTCTGGGGGTGGGCGTCGCGACGACGGCGGGGGTCGGTGTGCGCGAGGGAGAGGGCCGGTGGGAGACGGTCACGCCGTCACAGTTCTCCCATGAGCGGGAGGCGCTGGAGCAGGTCAGGACGCTGCTGCCGGACGCCGAGCCCTACCGGGCCTGGTCGAACTTCACGTTCACGGCGACGACCGGGCACATCCGTGAGGTGGACCTGCTGGTCATCGCCCGCGGCGGGGTCTACCTCATCGAGATCAAAAGTCTGGCCGGACGGCTGACTGCCTCGGGATCGAACTGGACCCAGCATCGCGCCTCCGGCCAGCCGCGGATCTTCGACAATCCGTTGCACCTGGCGAACCAGAAGTCCAAGGAGCTGCGGTCCCTGCTGGAGAACGCCAACCGCGCGCAGGGCAAGGGGCGGGTCCGGGTTCCGTTCATCCAGCCAGCGGTCTTTCTGTCGAACCCCACCCTGCGGGTCGAGCTTCCCGACCACCAGCTGCACTGGATCTTCGGCCCCGAAGCGGCCAGCACGGCCGCTGGCAGAAGCGCGCTGCCGTCGATCTGGTCCGGCCTGCTGGACGCGCCCCTGCGCGACGAGCGACAGCGGATCCTCCCCGACCTGTCGAAGGCGCTCGCCAAGCTGCTACCGACGGTCGGGATCGCGCGAAGCCGCCGCCACCAGCAGGTCGGCTCCTGGCAGCTGGAGTTCCCGGCGTTCGACTCGGGCCAGACCTGGCAGGACCACCACGCCACCCATGCCCAGGTCGCCTCCGAGCGCCGCCGCGTGCGGATCTACCTCGTCGAACGGGCCGCGGGCGAGGCCGAGCGGGCGAGCCGTGAGGCGACCGCCCGCCGCGAGTTCCTGGTGCTGCACGGGATCGACCATCCGGGCATCGTCCAGGTGGACGGACTGGAAAGCCACGAGGCCGGCCCGGCTTTGATCTTCCGGCATCGGCCGGACGAACTGCGTCTCGACCAGTACCTCGATCGCTACGGCGACCGCCTGGACGCCGAAACCCGACTCAAAATGATCCGCCAGCTGGCGGAGGCCGTCGCCTACGCGCACGGTCGTCACCTCTACCACCGGGCGCTGGCGGCCCGCAGCGTTCTGGTCGTGCCCTCGGGCCGCCACAGCAGCCGACAGACCGGCGACGAGCAGGGTTGGCTCGCGCCCCGGCTGGTCATCAGCGACTGGCAGGCAGCGGCCCGCGACGTCGGCTCCGGTTCGGGTACGGGCGTCCTGACCAGCGCGATGAGCAGGACGTCGATGGCGCTGGCGATCGAGCCGGCCGCCCGGTTCCTGCCGCATCTGGAGCTGGCCGCAGGCGGCTACCTGGCACCCGAGATCGGCGCGCCCTTCCCGGACCCGGTCGGGATCGATGTCTTCGGCCTGGGCGCGCTGGCCTATCTCATCCTCACCGGCCAGCCGCCCGCGGACAGCCCCAACGCGCTGAAGGCGCGCCTGGAGCAGTCCGGCGCCCTGCATCCCGCCGAGGTCGTCGACTCGCTTTCCGAAACGGCGAACCATCTGGTCGCGGGTGCGACCCAGCCGCTGCCCGAAGAGCGGCACGAGAGCGCCAGAGATTTCCTGGACTGGCTCGGCCTGGTGGAGGAGGAGCTCGCCCGCCCCGACCCGGCCGCAGCGGTCGGCAATGCCACGGCGGCCGGCGACTCCGCGGCGGGCGACTCGGCGGCCGACGACGCCGGAGCCTCCGGGGAGGGGATGGGGGCGGCGTCGCCGACGAACCCGCCGGGCCAGGACGAGCCGGAGCCCGACCCGCTGGAAGCCCAGCGCGGCGATCTGCTCGGCGGCGAGTGGCGCGTCCGCGAGCGCCTCGGCACCGGTTCGACCAGCCGGGCGTTCCTCGCGCACAACGAGCGGACCAACCGCGACGAGGTCCTCAAGGTCGCCCTCTCCGACGAGCGTGCCGCGCGGCTGGCGCACGAGGCCTCGGTGCTGCGCCGTCTCGGCGACTCCCGGGTGATCCGCCTGGCCCGACCGGACACGCTGCTGATCGGCGGGCGCGCCGTCCTCGTCCTCGACCATGCGGGCGAGCAGAGCGTCGCCCGCAAGCTGCGCGAGGGCCGCCTGTCGGTCGACGAGCTGGAGACCTACAGCGACTACCTGTTCGGCGCGGTCGACTACCTGGACGGCGAGGGCGTCGCCCACCGCGACCTGAAACCCGACAATATTGTGATCAGGAGGCGGCCGAACCGCACCTACCAGCTCGTCCTCATCGACTTCTCGCTGGCCAACCACTCGGTACGCGACCTCGCCGCCGGAACCCCCCGTTACCTGGACCCGTTCCTCGGCACCGGCATCCGCACCACCTACGACGACCACGCGGAGCGCTACGCGCTGGCCGTCACCCTGCACGAGATGGCTTCCGGCGAGCTGCCACTGTGGGGGGACGGATCGGCCGAGGCCCGGTTCACCCAGGGCCCGCCGACCGTGGCGACGGAGGCGTTCGACCCCGCGATCCGCACCGGCCTCACGTCCTTCTTCCTGCGCGCGTTCGACCGGGACGCCGCCCGACGCTTCGCCGCGCTGAAGGACATGCGGGACGCCTGGCACGCCGTCTTCCGCGCCGCCGACTCGACCCCGCCGACGAACACCGCTCATCCTTCGCCGCGTGGCGGAGCACATCCGACGGGCCGCGAATCCCTCGTCGCCACTCCCGGGCCGGCGGTCGCCGGGGACGTCGCCGACGAGGAGTCCGCGCGACGGGCCCGTGACGCGGCCGCCGCGGTGGCGACGCGCGAAACCCCGCTGGAGGCCGCGGGTCTGTCACCGCGAGCGGTTTCGGCGGCGCACCGGCTGAACGCGACGATTGTCGGCGACCTGCTCGCGTTGGGCTCGAAGGAGATCATCAGCCTGCCGGGCACGGGTGCGAAGACCCGTCAGGAGCTGCAGTCCCGCATCCGCCAGTGGCGTCGTGCCCTCGCCGCCGCCGCGGCGGCCGCGGCCGGCAGCGGCATGACGACCGGTGCTGATCCGGATGCGACGGCGAACCAACCAGGCCCGGCCGGCCAGCAACCGCCCTCGGTGAACACCCCGGACGCCGCGGCCGACTACGCCCGGATGCCCGTCGAGGAGATGGCCGGCCGGTTGCTGCCCCGCGCCCTGCCCGGCGGTCGTAACGCGACCGAACGGGAGGCGACCCGCCTGCTGCTCGGCCTCCCCGACGGCGAGGGACGGCTCCCGGACGTGCCCCTGTGGGCGCCGCAGCAGCAGATAGCCGAGCGGGTCGGGGTCACGCCGGGCCGGATCGCGCAGGTGCTCATCGCGCGCCGCAAGGCCTGGCATGCCGACCATGCGGTCCGCTCGGTCCGCGACGAGCTGGTCGAGATCCTGGCCGATGCCGGCCGGGTGATGGGCTTCGAGGACCTGGTGACCGCCATCCTGGCCGGCCATGGCAGCGGACGGCCACCAGCCGAGCGCCGAGCGCTGGGAGCGGCCACGGTCCGCGCCGCCCTGGAAACCGTCGACCGGGACAGCGAGCCCACCCTCGCGCGCCGGAGGTTCTACGACCGGACGCTCGTGGCCCTGGAAGCAGCCGAGGACGACAACCCGCTCACACCCACCGCGCCCGCGCTGTTCGCCTACGCGATCGCCCTCGGCAAAGCCGCGGACCGGCTGGCGAAGACCGAGGAGATCCCCGCCCCGGCGACCGTGCTGCGGGAGCTGGCAGCCGTCCGCGCCGCCGCCGCTCCGGTCGCGGGCAACGCCGACGAGGCTGGTTCGGCGGGTGATAGCGCCGGGGTGGTTGACGGTCTGGCCGGGCTGCCGGCGCTGGACGAGCAGCGGCTCGTCCGGCTCGCCGCCGCCGCGTCCCGCAACGCCGCCGCCAACGCCCGGCTGGAGATCTACCCGCGCGACCTGGGTCTCGTCCGGGCGCTGCGACTGGCCCAGGCCGGGGTGCTACCGCCCCGGCCGACGCCGATCCCGGCGCAGTCGGGCGGTCCGGGTGAGCGCCTCGACCGGCCGCAACTCGAGGTGCCGGCCATCCATGAACGTGTCACCACCCGCTTCCCCGGGCTGACGACCAGCCTGCCGACCCATCCCGCGCTCGACGGCCCGCTGGCGGACGCCGGGTTCGTCCTCGAATGGGACGCGGCCCGGGACTGCTACGTGCCGCCCTACCGCCTGCTGACCTCGACCGGGCTCGGCTCGCGGGCGACACCGTCCGTGCGCCAACCCACCAACCTGGGCAGCCGCCCCGCCCGACGGGCGTACGACAGCCCCGAGCAGGCGGCCGCGTCGCTCACCGAGCAGCGGCTCGCCGCCGCCGCCGAGGCCGGCGGGTTCCGGGCGCTCACCGTCCGGCGCAGCCGCTACCTGGCCGCCCGCACGGAACTGGCCCTGCCGCACCGGTTCGCCGCCGCGCCGGTCGACGTCGCCGCCGTCTTCCTCGACGCGCTGCACGCCCAGGTCGACCCCCGGCCCAGACCGACCTGGGCCACGATCCTGCGCGCCGACACCGCCGAACCGGGCAGCCGCGCCGCCGGCAACCTCGCCGAATACGTCCGAACCGCCTGGGAGAGGGCCGCACCCCTGCTCACCGGGCTGATCGACGCTTCCGGCGGGACCGGGCCGCACGGGGGACCGGCGCCACTGCTGCTGCACGACGCCGGCATCTTCGGCCGCTACGCCGGCCGGGGCATGGATGTGCTGTTCGCGCTCGCCGAGCGGGCCCGCGCCGGCGGACGACCCGTCTGGGTGCTCTGCCCGACGACAGAGCCGACCCGCCCGCCGCGCCTCGACGGCGCTCTGGTCCAGGTGGCGACCGAGAGCGAGTGGGTCGCACTGCCGGACGCCTGGACGACCAACTGGCACCGGTCCGGGTCCGGCGACGCCGAGCCCGGGCGGGCTGGGAAGGCGTCCTGACCACTGGAAAGCCGCTGATATCTGTTTTGCGTGGGTGGGGGAGAGGCTTGTGATCGACCGGGTGGCATTGCTGAAGGACGCCCAGCGGCAAGTGAAAGAGCTGGAAAAGGACCTGCGGGCGCAGGTCGACGAGATGGCCGAGGTCAGAACACGGCTGCGCGCCGAGTACGACCGGGCGATTGACGTCGGCCGAACGGCGGCGACCTGGTCGGCCTGGCTCGGGGAGCGGGTCACCCAGGCGGCGGTCGCCTGGGTTCTGGGCACGGTGTTCGTCCGCTTCTGCGAGGACAACGGCCTGATCGTCGACCCGTTCCTTGCCGGCCCCACCACGGCCCGCCTCACCCTGGCCGAGGAACGCACCGAGGACTTCTACACCCGGCACCCGGAGAAGACGGCCCGCGACTGGCTGCTGGCCTCCTTCGACGAGATCGCCAAGGTGCCGGTCGGCGCTGCCCTGTTCGACCGACGGCATAACGCCCTGTTCCAGATCCCACCCACCCACGACGCCGCCAAGAACCTCCTCGCCTTCTGGCGACGACGCACCGAGGCCGGCACCCTGATCCACGACTTCACCGACGCCACCTGGGACACCCGCTTCCTCGGCGACCTGTACCAGGACCTCTCCGAGGACGTCCGCAAGAAGTACGCCCTGCTCCAGACCCCGGAGTTCGTCGAGGAGTTCATCCTCGACCTGACCCTGACTCCCGCCATCGATGAGTTCGGCTACGACGTCGTCAAACTTATCGACCCCACCTGCGGCTCAGGCCACTTCCTCATCGGAGCCTTTCGACGGCTGCTCGCCGAATGGGAGAAGCACGCTCCCGATCGCGATGTCTTCGAACGAGTCCGGCTGGCCCTGGACGCGGTCCACGGCGTGGACATCAACCCGTACGCAGCCGCGATTGCCAAGTTCCGCCTGACCATCGAGGCGCTTCGGGCCATCGGGCTGACAACGTTGGATGCGGCGGCCGGCTATGCTTTTCCGCTGCACGTGGCCACAGGCGACTCGCTGATCAAGAATCGCCAGCCTGACATATTTGGCGACGCCCTCGACGAGTTTGCCGAATTCGCCTACGCTACCGAGGATCTTGTCAATCACCCCGGAATTCTCAGCGAAGGTCGGTATCATGCGGTCGTAGGAAACCCTCCGTATATCCAGGTGGCGGACAAGAAAATTTCCGAAGCATATCGCGATCGTTATGAAAATTGCTATCGTGAATATGCTTTTACGATCCCATTTTTTGAACGATTTTTCGGGCTTGCGCTCCCGGAGAACGGAAAAGGTGGAGGTTTCGTAGGGCAGATTACGGCAAATTCGTTCATGAAGCGCGAGTTTGGTGTCAAGCTGGTGCGCAACTTTCTCCCAAAGATCACCCTATCCAGGGTAATTGACATGTCGGTAGCGTACGTTCCGAACCATGGAACACCGACGGTCATGATTATCGGCCGTCGACAGCAGTCGCGCCGGGGGGCGGCCGTTCGCTCTGTGCTTGGAATTCGTGGCGAGCCGAATATTCCGACTGAGCCTTCTAAGGGGCTCGTCTGGTCTGCCATAAAGAAACAACACGATCTTCCGGGAAGTGTGAGTCCATGGGTTTCATGTGCAGACGTTCCGGGTGAACGGTACTTCCATCATCCGTGGAGCCTGTCTGGTGGCGGGGCTGCTGACCTAGTCGAGCTGCTTAATGATGGGCGGTCGCCGCTTTCCAGTATTATCGCTGCAGCTGGGAGAATGGTGACGACGGGAGAGGATTCTGCATACGTCGCTCGACGTACGGCGTCAGCTCTCAGGACTGCCGAATTCCTCGGGCCCTCTATTGAAGGTTCGTTCGTGCGAGATTGGGGTCTGAGTGAGCCGGTATGGTTGCTCGTACCCTACTCGGAAAATTGGGAATTGCGTGACGAGTACGGCCTCGGAAAAATGCTTCAAATCCTCTGGCCGATGAGAACGCTCCTTTCAGTTCGTAGGCGGTTTGGTACTCCGATTCGCGACCTCGGAAGACCTTGGTATGAATGGCGAGAGTTGTATCGCTCGAAAATGAATTCCACTCTCACTATTGCATATCCATTGGTGGCATCGCATAATCACTTTTTTCTTGAGCGTGCTGGTGTTCCAGTAAAAGATTCTGCGCCAGTTATTAAGTTGCCGGTGGAGGCGTCGGAGGAGGAGCATCTGCGGCTGTTGGGGGTGTTGAACAGCTCGACGGCATGCTTCTGGCTCAAGCAGGTCAGCCACGACAAGGGCAACCGGGGCGGAGAGCGGTCGACCGCACGGTTCGAGTGGGAGCACTTCTACGAGTTCACCGGCACCAAACTTCAGGAGTTCCCGCTGCCGGCGGAGTATCCGTTGGAGCTGGCCCGGGAGCTGGATGGGCTGGTGCAGCGGCTGGAGGCGGTGAGCCCAACGGCGGCGGCAGACCGGGTGCCGACGCGAGCCTGGCTTGCCGCGGCGCAGGCTGAGTGGACGTCCATCCGCGCACGGATGGTTGCCTTGCAGGAGGAGCTTGACTGGCAGGTCTACCGGCAGTACGGGCTGCTTGCCGACGAGCTGACGTTGCCGATCGCAGACGTTCCTGAGATCAGGCTGGGGGAGCGGGCATTCGAGGTCGTGCTGGCGGGGAAGATCGCGGCCGGCGAGGAGACGTCCGAGTGGTTCGTCCGGCATGGTTCCACCCCGATCACCGAGCTACCTGCGCACTGGTCTGACGAGTATCGGGCGTTGGTGGAGAAGCGGATCTCCGTCATTGAGTCCGATCGGAACATCGGGCTGATCGAGCAGCCCGAGTACAAGCGTCGCTGGGCGACCGAGGGGTGGGACAAGCTCCAGGAGTCGGCGCTGCGGGACTGGCTGTTTGACCGGCTGGAAGCCCGCGAGCTGTGGTTCGCCGACGTTGACGGCATGGTCCAGCCCCGGCTGTGGACGACCGGCCGGCTGGCCGATGAGCTGGCGGCCGACGCGGACTTCGTCGCCGTCGCCGAGATCTACCGTCCGGGCGAGAGCCTGAACAGGGTCGTCAGGGATCTGGTCGAGAACGAGCACGTCCCGTTCCTGGCAGCCCTGCGTTACAAGGACTCCGGCCTGGTCAAGCGGGCCGACTGGGAGTCGGTCTGGGATCAGCAGCGGGCCGAGGATACCGCCGCGACTCCGGAGGCCGCGAAGGCGATCCGCGACAGTATTCCGGTGCCGCCGAAGTACGCCCAGGCCGATTTCCGTAAGCCCAGCTACTGGCGGGCGCGCGGCAAGCTGGACGTGCCCAAGGAGAGGTTCATCTCCTACCAGCCGGCCGGGCCGGACAACGACCCGACGCTGCTGATCGGCTGGGCCGGCTGGGATCACCGCGAGCAGGCCCAGGCGTTGGCAACCCTCATCGTTGAACGACAAGACAACGATGGCTGGAACGCCGAACGTCTCACCCCGCTGCTCGCCGGTCTGCATGAGGTGATGCCCTGGGTGCGTCAGTGGCACAACGAGGTCGACCCGCTCTACGACGGATCGCCCGCCGAGGTCTACGACGCGTTTCTCGCTGACGTGATGGGCCGGCACAACGTGACCGCCGACGTCCTCACCGGCTGGCGCCCGGCGCCGGCTGCCCGTGGCCGGAAGGCGGCGCAAAAGTGACGGACCCCGTCCGTACCATCCGTACTCGGATGCATGACCAGACCGCTCGCCTGACCCGCCGAGGTGTCGTATGACCAGCCCGTCGTCCCAGCCGCTGCTGCGCGAGGTCATCGATATTCCGGAGCGGACGTCTGACAGCGACTTCGTCCTCAAGCTCACCGAGGGCGTTACCGACGCGGCCGCGACGATGCGCGACTACGTGCTGACCGACCGGCTGGTCGGGAACTTCGACGAGGGGCTCGGCCTGATCGCGCAGGCGGTGAGCACCGGGGCGTCGAAGGGCGTCTACCTGCACGGCTCCTTCGGGTCCGGCAAGTCGCATTTCATGGCGGTGCTGTACGCGCTTCTGCGCGGCGAGCCGGCCGCCCACAGCTTCGACGACCGGCTGACCGATGTGCTCGGCAAGCACGACGCGGGCCTGGCCGGCAAGAAGTTCCTGCTGGTCCCGTTCCACCTGCTCGGCGCGAAGTCGATCGAGCAGCGCGTCCTCGGTGGCTACGCCGACCACCTGCGCACCCTGCACCCGAACGCGCAGGTCCCCGCGGTGCACCGCGCGGAAGCGCTGCTGGACGAGGCCCGCAACGTCCGGGCCAAGGTCGGTGACACCACCTTCCTCGCCGAACTGAACCGCGCCGGCTCCGGCTCCGGCGCCGGCGGGCAGAGCATCGGCGGGCCGGGTAGCGGTGAGGAGCAGGACGAGTGGGGTAACGACGCCACCTGGACGGCGGCCGAGCTGGACGCGGCGCTCGCCCCGGCTGCCCATGGCCCGGCCGCCCGCCGCCGGCTGGTCTCCGACCTGCTTTCCACCTGGTTCGCGAACACCTACCGTGACCTGCGCGAGGACGCCGAGGGCTTCATCTCCCTGGACGCCGGTCTCGCCGAGATCGCCCGGCACGCGAAGGACCTCGGCTACGACGCGGTCATCCTGTTCCTCGACGAGCTGATCCTGTGGCTCGCGAACAACATGGGTGACCCGTCGTTCGTCTCCCGCGAGGTCCAGAAGGTCACCAACTTCGTCGAAGGCGGGCTGGGCGCCCGGGCCGTTCCGATCGTCAGCTTCATCGCCCGCCAGCGTGACCTGCGCGAACTGGTCGGCGAGCAGGTCGCCGGCGACGTGCGGCTGAGCTTCCTCGACGTGCTCACCCTCGCCGACGGCCGCTTCGACAAGATCATCCTTGAGGACCGCAACCTCCCCCTGATCGCCAACCGGCGGCTGCTGAAGCCGTCGAACGCCGACGCCGCACGGGCGATCGAGAAGGCGTTCGAGACGACGGCGAAGGTCCGCGCGGAGGTGTGGGAGACGATGCTCGGCGGCAGCTCCCAGATCGGCGCCGACCGGGACGCCTTCCGGCTGTCCTACCCGTTCAGCCCGGCGTTCATGGACACCCTCGTCCACGTCTCCTCCGCGCTACAGCGCAACCGGACCGCGCTGAAGCTGATGCGTCAACTGCTCGTCGACCACCGGGACGACCTGCGCCTCGGCCAGGTCGTCCCGCTCGGTGACCTGTGGGACGTCATCACCAGGGGTGCCGACACGCCGTTCACCGACGTGCTCAAGGCCGAGTTCGACGCCGCCCAGAAGCTCTACGGTCGCCGGCTGCGCCCGTACCTGCTCGATGCCGAGGGTCTCGACGAGGAGGCGTTGGCGCAGGTCCGCCGGGCCCAGGCCACCGGTGCCGCGGTCGACCAGGTGCTCGCCACCAAGGTCCGCCGGTTCACCGCCGACGACCGGCTGGTCAAGACGCTGCTGCTCGCCGCCCTCGCCCCGAGCGTCCCGGCGCTGCACAACCTCACCCCGCGGCGGCTGTCGGCGCTCAACCACGGCAGCATCACCAGCCCGATCCCGGGCGGCGAGGCCGGTCAGGTCGGTAAGAAGGTCGAACGGTGGGCCGGCCAGTTCGGCGAGATCAAATATCTGCCTGTCGAAGGCGGCGACCCGGGGGTCGGGCTGGAGCTCGTCGGCGTCGAGGTCGACAGCATCCTCAACTCCGCCGTCGGCTACGACAGCGCCGGCAACCGGCGGGCCCTGGTACGGCGGATCCTCGTCGAGGAGCTGGGGGTCACCGTCACCGGCGAGGCGTTCGGTGACCGGCTCGACCTCGTCTGGCGGGGCAGCAAGCGTTCCGCCGAGGTCATCTTCGCCTCGGTGCGCGGCGCGGAGCTACGCGACGACCAGCTCGCCCCCCTCGACCCGGAGTCCTGGCGGATCGTCGTCGACTACCCGTTCGACGACGCCGCCGAACCGCCGGTCAACGCCCGGGCGCGGATCGAACGGCTACGCGGCGCCGGCGTCCAGCACCGGACCGTCAGCTGGATACCGGCCGACTTCACCGCGTCCCGCCTCGTCGACCTGGGCATGCTCGTCCGCCTCGACCATCTGCTCGCCGGCGGCGGCCACCGGTTCGACAGCCACGCCCAGCACCTGAGCGCCGACGACCGCCAGCGGGCCCGCAGCGTCCTGAAAAGCCGCTACGACGCGCTGCTCACCAAGACGAAGACGACGCTGCGCTCGGCCTACGGGCTCACGTCCAAGGACGAACACGACGTCACCGCCGACTTCAACGACCATCTGCGGTCGTTGTGGCCCGGTCTGAACCCGACGCTGCCGCTCGGGGCGTCCTTTCGGGACGCGGTCCGCCGCCTGGTCGGCGACCTGCTCGCCGACCAGTTCCCCGGCCACCCGGATCTCGACCCCGACCAGACCCGTGTGCCGGTGAAACTCGCCGACCTCAGGCTGGTGCTCGGCTACGTCACGAAGGCGGCCGAGGCCGACGGCGGATCCATCGAGGTCGCGAAGAGTGACCGTGGGCCGATGCGCCGGATCGCCCCGGCGCTCGGACTCGGTGTGATGCACGAGGTGCGCTTCGCGCTCGGCCGCGAATGGGTCGACCACTTCACCCGACGCGCCGCCCAGACCGCGCTCAACGCCGGCCCGGGCTCGTCCAGCTCCGGCTCGTCCAGCTCCAGCTCGACCGGTTCGGGCATCAGTGAGCTGCGGGTCGCCGATCTGCTGCGCTGGATCGACGAACCCAAGGCGCGCGGCCTGGACGACCACGTCGCCCACCTGGTCGTCGCCGCGTACGCCGAGCAGACCGACCGGGCCTGGTACCGGTACGGCGGCCTGCTGGCGCCACCACCCGAGCTGACCGCGATCAGCAAGGACATGACGCTGCGCGAGCAGCCGTTGCCCGACCCGGCCGAATGGGCGCAAGCCGGCGAACGCGCCCAGGCGCTGTTCGGGGTGCGACCGCCGGCCCTGCTGCGGGGCCGGCTGCTGCGTGCCTTCACCGAGGAGCTGGTCGAGCAGGCCCGGCTTCGCTGGGCGGCCAGCCAGGAGCTGGTCGTTGCCCTGGAGGCGCACGCGGTCGATCTCGGGATTGATCCGCAGACCGGCATCGGCATCGGCGCGGGCGCCGAGTCGGCGGGCGAGGGCACGACCGGCGGCCGGCTGCGCACCGCGCGGGCCGCCCGCGACCTGCTCTCGGCGCTGGACGACCCCAAGGCCGGCCCGCAGCTTGTGGCGCGTCTCGCCCGGGCCGACCTCGCCGGTTCCGCGAAGCGACTCCTGGTCAGCATGAGCCATGCCGCCGAGGTCACCGCGGCGATCACGGCAGCGCCCTGGGACGAGACGTTCGGTGTCATCGCCGGCCTGCCCGAGCCGTACCAGGCCGAGGCTCGGGAGATCCTCGATCGGATCCGGGCCGTCGGCGCCGCCGACGAGAACGTGATCAGCCCGCTGGCCACGGTGCTCAGCGCAGCCCGCGCCCAGGGAACCGCGCTGATTCGACGCGCCACCCAGACAGCCGTCAAACCCGTCATCACGCCACCGCCGGTCGTCACGCCACCGCTCGTCATCACACCGCCGCCCGTCGTCACGCCACCGGTCGTCGTCACGCCACCGATCGTCGATCCGTCGAAGATCGAGCTAGGAAAAGTCGAGCCACCGCCCGGGGCCGCACGGCGCTGGCGCATCCGTGCCAGCGCCCTGGACCAGGCTCTGGCCGAACTGCGTGCCCACGTCGGCGACCGGCCCGGCGAGATCGAGATCAGCTGGCAGCCGGCACCGTGACCGGCCCGGCAACCACGGCGAGCCTCGCCGGCACCGGCGTTCCCCGGGTGACCCCGGATGTCGTCAAAGTCCGGGTCGGCCGGCTGCAACGCGCCGCGCACACCAACCCCGGCGGCCAGTCGCGCATCCTGCTGGTCCGCGCCCAGCCGGACTGGCCGGCGCCTGTGGAGCTCGCCGCCGGCGGACGGCCGGTGCGGGTGGTGCCCTGCGTGTCGCCGCTCGCGGTGCTGGAGGAGATCACCCGCTGGGCCCGCGACCCGGTCAGGGACGGCTGGCTGGTACTGCTCACCGACGCCGACGAGGAGGTTCTCGGCGACACCGTGCTCGCGCAGGTCCACCGCCAGCGGGTCGACGTCATCGAACCGTGGGCGGCCGTGCTGGAGGATTTCGGCGCAGCCCAGGCCGACCCGCGGCTGCGTGCCCCCGAGGATCGCTGGATCATCCAGGCGTTGCTGGAAGCCCGCCCGCCCGCCGGTTGGCCGCGTCGGCCCGGCGGCCTGCTCAGCCGTGAGGACGCGCTCGCCGAACTCGCCGCCGTCCGGCTCGGCCTGACCGAGCTGGGTCTCGGCGCCGCCGACCTCGACATCGCCACCCTGCTGCGCTGGACGACCATCCCCGGCGCCACCGAGGCGGTACGCCGGCTCGGTGGCGACGAGCGCACCGGCCTGACCTCCTACCTGGGCGACCGGACCGGCCGTGCCGGGCGGACCCTGTTCACCCTGGTCGCCGCCGGCAACGGCGACCGGGCGCTCGCCCTCGGTCTGGTGTGCGACTGCCTGTGGCCCCACCCTGACCCGGACGGCTCCGCCCGACAGGCCGCCGTGGATGCCGCGGCCGTCGAACGGGCCAAGGTCCGGGTGGAACGCTACTTCGGGGACGCCCGGCTCGACGAGACGGCGATGCGCGCCTTCGCCGACGCCACCCGCGAGGTCGTGACGACCACACTCGCCTCGACGCGCCCCGGTACAAGCCGCCTCGGCCTCGGCGCGACGTCGTCCACCCTGCACCCGGACGACGAGCTCCCAGCCCTGCTCGACACCGCCGAACGTCTGCTCGAGGAGCTCGACGGCCGAGCGGCCGGCGCCGCAAGCGACATCCTGCGGACCGGGTTCCACCATCGGCTGTCACTCGTGGCCACCACGATCCGCGACTTCCTGACGTCCGCCGAGTCGGGCGTCAACCGCGCGCTGCTCGCGACCGCCACGCACGACGTCGTGGCCGCCGTCGGCTCGCTGCGCGCGCACCACCTGGCGAGCATCCACCGGACCGAGGTCGAGCGGGCGGTGATGGTGGTGCGCATCGTGGGCTGGCTCGCCACCCAGCCCACCGGCTCACTGCGCAGCAGCACCTCCGGCACCACCGGCGAGATCGGCACGTCCGGCACGAAGCGTAGAAACGGGGACCGACCGGACGGGCCGACGACGTTGCCCGCCGCCCTGCACGCGCACCTGGACGACTCGGCGTGGGTCGACGTCGCACTCGGCCCCCTGGCGAGCGGAGAACTGGCGCCCGCCGTCGGCACGGTGTACGGCGATCTGTTCCGTGTCGCGGCCCGGCGGCGGCGTGCCCTCGACGCGTCCTTCGCGCTGCTGCTCGCCGACTGGACGGCCGGCCCGGCCGGGCCCGGCGGGCCCCTGCTCGTCGAGGAGATCCTTGACCGGGTTGTCGCACCGGTCGTGACCGCCAGCGGTGCCAGCGGCGGCAGGCGCGCGGTGCTGGTCGTGCTCGACGGGCTGAGCGTCGCCGTCGCCACCCAGCTCGCCGCCGAGCTGCGCCGCGACCGCTGGCAGGAATGCGACCCGCTCGGCTCTCCTCCGGGCGAGGTCACAGGGGAACCGGCCAGCTCCGCCCGCCGGCGGGCCGCTCTCGCCGTGCTGCCGACCATCACCGAGACCTCGCGTACGTCGTTGCTGGCCGGCAAGCTGGCCCGCGGCGACAAGGCGACCGAGAAGGCCGCGTTCGAGCACCATCCACGCTGGGGCAGGCGCCGCGCCCCGCTGTTCCACCATGCCGATCTGGACGGCGCCCCCGGCTCCCCGCTGGACCACGACCTCATCCAGGCGTTGACCTCGGACACTCCGCTGGTCGCCGTCGTCATCAACACGGTCGATGACACCCTCCACAAGGGCCGCCAACGTGATGACGTCGGCTGGAGCCTGGCCGACTTCGGCAGACTGCGCGCGGTGCTCGCCTACGCCCGCAACGCCGACCGGGTCGTGATCGTGACCAGCGACCACGGCCACATCGTCGATCATGGCGCGGCGGGACTCGCGGCGCCTGACGCCGCATCGGCACGGCATCGTGTCCCGGCTGGCAACGCCGGTAACGCCGGCAATAACGCGACTGGTGACGGCGAGGTGGTGCTCACCGGGCCACGGGTGCTCGTACCCGGCGGTCGCATCGTCGCCCTCTGGGACCCGGCGCTGCACTATCTGGGCCGCAAGGGCGGCTATCACGGCGGGGCATCGCCGGCTGAGGCGACCGTTCCCGTGCTGGCCTTCCTGCCGTTCCGGCTGTCCGCGACCTCGACGCACCAGCGCCTGCCTCCCGGTTGGCGTCCGCTGCCCGATCAGCGTCCCCGCTGGTGGTCCCCGCAGACATCCGCTCTGCTCCCCGGCCTCGACGGTGACACCGTCCGCATCGGCCCACGCACCGCCGACCGCGAGGTCGCGGGCGGGGCTGCGGAGACGGTCCTTGCTCCGCGCAAGCGTCGCCGGCCCACGACGGAACAGGCCGGCCCGGCCCTGTTCGAGCTGCCCCAGCCGGCTACCAGCGAAGCCGGTCCAGGCGCCGGCGCCGCCCCAGCCGCCGACAGCACGACGTCGACAGCCCCATCCCCGACGGGTGGTCGGGAGAACCCGGTCGACCGCCTCGTCGCCGGGCTGTTGGGCTCCGAGCTGTTCCAGTCCCAGCTGGGGGGCCTGGCTCGGCCACTGGACGTGGGCAAGGTGGAGGCCGCGGTGCGGGCACTGCTGGACGCCAACGGCACGCTGGCGACGGCCGTCGTGGCCGAACGGGCCGGCGAGCTGTCCCGGCGGGCCGGCGGCTTCGCGGTCAACCTGCGCCGCCTGTTCAACATCGACAACTATCCGGTGTTGGACGAGCTCGACGACGGCCACACGCTGCGGCTCAACGTCGACCTGCTGCGCCAGCAGTTCGGGCTGCCGCAGTGAGCGCCGAAGGCATGGGAAGCGCCGGCGGCGTCAGCGCGGCACGACGCCGGGAGGTGCTGGACGCGCTGCGCCGCGGCGCGGTGCCCGCGGTCGGGTTGGACCTGCTCGCGGTCGGGCTGGACCGGTTCGAGCGGGCCGCCACCGAGGACATCGCCGCCGTCGCCGCCGGCGGTTCGGTGTTCAAGGCGGTCCGCGGCGAGTACGGCTCCGGAAAGACGTTCTTCACCCGCTGGCTCGCCGAACGCGCCAAGAAGGCGGGCCTGGCCGTCGCCGAAGTGCAGATCTCGGAGAACGAAACCCCGCTGCACAGACTGGAAACCGTCTACCGCCGGCTCACCGAGCGCCTCACCACCGCGACGTTCCCGCCCAGCGCCCTGCGCCAGGTCGTCGACGGCTGGTTCTACGCGCTGGAAGAGGACGTCCTCGCCACCGATGCCGCGGCGGGTGTGAACGCCGAGGTGCTGGACCGGGCCGTGGCCGAACTCGTCGACCGCCGCCTCGCCGACGTCGCCCGGACCGCACCCGCGTTCGCCGCCGCGCTGCGCGGCTATCGGGCCGCACTCGCCGGCGGGGACGAGGCGACCGCGGCGGCCGTGCTCGCCTGGCTCGGTGGGCAGCCGCACGTCGCGGCGAGTGCCCGACGGGCCGCCGGAGTGCGCGGCGACCTGGACCATTTCGGTGCGCTCGGTTTCCTGCAGGGCCTGCTGGCGGTGCTGCGTGACAGCGGCTTCCGCGGTCTGCTGGTCGTCCTCGACGAGGTCGAAACCCTGCAACGGGTGCGGTCCGACGCGCGGGACAAGGCGCTGAACGCGCTGCGCCAGCTCATCGACGAGGTCCACAGCGGCCGGTTCCCGGGGCTGTTCCTCGTCATCACCGGGACGCCGGCCTTCTACGACGGCCCGCAGGGCGCGGCCCGGCTGGCCCCGCTCGCGCAGCGACTGGCGACCGACTTCACCGCCGACCCGAAGTTCGACAACCCGCGGGCCGTGCAGCTGCGCCTGCCCGGTTTCACCGAGGCATCGCTGGTGGAACTCGGCGGACGGGTCCGCGACCTGTACACGGCCGGAACCTCCGGCGCAGGAGTGGGACGGATCGAGCGCCTCGCCGACGACGCCTATCTGCGGGAGCTGGCCGGCGCGGTCGCCGGGCGCCTCGGCGGGAAGGTCGGCGTCGCCCCCCGGCTGTTTCTGAAGAAACTGGTCGGCGACGTCCTCGACCGCGTCGACCAGTTCGACGACTTCGACCCGCGCCGCGACTACCCGCTCACCCTCACCTCGGCCGAGATGAGCGACCTGGAACGTAACGCCGCCGCCACCAGGGCCGATGACATCGACCTGGACCTGGGATGACCGAACCGGTACCGCCGGTTCCCGTAACACCGCCGACGCCGCCGCTGCCCTTCCACGGCACGGACGCGGACGCCGTCGACCTGCTGCACCCGGTGGTGCTGCACCACATCGTGAACACCCTGCAGTGGCCGGGGTTGCGGCCGTTGCAGGAGGTAGCCGTCAAGCCGCTGCTCGCCGGAGCGGACGCCCTGCTGCTCGCCCCGACCGCGGGCGGGAAAACCGAGGCGGCGCTGTTTCCCGTCCTGTCGCGGATGGCCGGCGAGGACTGGCAGGGCACGTCCGTGCTGTACCTGTGTCCGCTCAAGGCGCTGCTCAACAACCTCGCGCCGCGGTTGGAGACCTACACCGGCTGGCTCGGCCGACGCGCCGCCGTCTGGCACGGGGACGTCACCGAAAGCCGTCGCAACCGGATCCGCCGCGAACATCCCGATGTCCTGCTGACCACGCCCGAGTCACTGGAAGCGATGCTGGTCAGCGTCCGCACCGACCACCGCGGCTTCTTCGCCGGTGTTCGCACGATCATCGTGGACGAGGTGCACGCGTTCGCCGGAGACGATCGCGGCTGGCACCTGCTCGCAGTCCTCGAACGGCTGCGGCGTGTTGTCGACACCGGAGAACAGCTGCAGGTCATCGGCCTGTCGGCGACGGTGGGCAACCCGCCGGAACTGCTGCGCTGGCTGCAGGGTTCCCGCGCCGGCCACCGCCCGGCCCAGGTCATCGCCCCCGACCTGGCACCCGCCGGGCCTGAATCGTCGTCCACCCCGAATCTGGCCGACGCGGCACCGGCAGCCGGCGCGTCTGGCTCCCCACCAGTCGGCGAGATCGAGCTGGACTACGTCGGCTCGGTCGCGAACGCGGCGAAGATGCTCGCGGCACTACACCGAGGCGAGAAGCGACTCGTCTTCTGCGATTCGAAGAAGATCGTGGAAGAGCTCTCCCAGGCGTTACGGTCGCTCGGCGTGACGACGTTCCTGTCGCACGCCTCGCTGTCGGTCGACGAACGGCGCCGCTCGGAAGAGGCGTTCGCGCAGGCCCGGGACTGCGTGATCGTCTCGACCAGCACCCTCGAACTCGGCATCGACGTGGGCGACCTCGACCGCGTCATCCAGATCAACGCCCCGGCGACGGTCGCCTCGTTCCTGCAACGCCTCGGCCGCACCGGCCGCCGTCCGGGAACCGCCCGCAACTGCCTGTTCCTCACCCTGTCCGAGAGCGCCCTCGTCCACGCCGCCGGACTGCTGCTGCTCTGGGGACGCGGCTGGGTCGAGCCCGTCGTCCCCCCGCCGGAACCGCGCCACATCGTCGCCCAACAGATGCTCGCCTACTGTCTGCAGGAGAACCGGGTCGGCGACCGGACCTGGGTCGAGCAGTGGAACGGCCTAGCCCCGTTCGACCGTTCCGCCGAGCCCATCGTGCGCCACCTCGTCCGGATGGGCTACCTGGATTCCGACGGCGGCATGCTGTTCATCGGCCCCGAGGCCGAGCGTGCGTTCGGCCGCCGCCATTTCGCCGAGCTGACCGCGGTCTTCACCGCCGCGCCCGAGTTCACCGTCCTGTCCGGCCGCGATGAGATCGGGCGGACCGACCCCGTGCTGCTCACCGACGAGGTGGAGGGCCCGCGCCTGCTCCTGCTCGGCGGTCGCAGCTGGCGGGTCACACACATCGACTGGAAACGTCGCCGGTGCTTCGTCGAACCCGCCGACCGCGGCGGCCGGGCCCGCTGGCTGAGCTCCACCGACACGGGCCTGTCCTTCGAGCTGACCAGAGCGATGCGGGACGTCCTGCTCGGCGCCGACCCGGCGGTGCCGCTCACCCGCCGCGCCCAGGAGCGGCTCGCGACCGTCCGCGCCGACCATCTCGACGTCGTCCACCCTGGCGGCACGATGATCGTCCGTACCGCGGACCTGACCGACGTCCGCTGGTGGACCTGGGCCGGTGAACGCGCCAACCGCACCCTGACCGCGAGCCTCGGTGACCTCGCCGACGCGCTGCAGGTCCCGACCGCGGCCTACCTTCGCCTGCGTACCGACCTGACCCCGCAGCTGTGGAAGACCGCGACGGCGGACCTCGAGTCCCGCCTCTGCCTGCCGCATGTCACCGAGGAGGCCCTGGCAGGGCTGAAGTTCAGCACCGCCCTCCCACCCCGCCTGGCCGAAGCCACCCTCGCCACCCGCCTCGCCGACCTCACCGGCGCCTCCGCGGTCCTTCGACAACCTGTCCGCTTCACCCTCCTGCCGAACTGACTCGGCCCCGCTGGGTGGGGTGTGGGTATCGGGCGACCCGGTGCAGTCCGACGGGCGATCGGGTGGATGAGCGGCACCATGTTGACAAGTCCGATCGGAATAGGCGATTGTGGTCGGCATGTCGACGAGCGCGCGTGGCGAGGGCCTGACCCTGCGCCGTTGTGTCGACCTGAAGCGCATCTGCAGCGCGCTCTGTTCGGGCTGACCTTCCAAGGTCGCCCGCTCGTTTTCCTCGGCCCCCGGTTCCGGGGCGTCTGATCTTTTTCCGCCGTTCGGCTCCGTAGCCGGCCCGTTGTCCGTGGCCGGTTCTGCCATGCTGCCCAAGAACTGGGATCTCCGTGCGTTCTCGTTTCGTTTCCTGTGTCGCCAGCCTTTTCCTCTCCGTGGTTTCGCTGGCCGTGGTGTTCACCGCGTGCGACAGCAGCGCGTCGACCCGTCCAGAAGGCGGCGGGACCACGGCCGGCACCACCCCGGTGGCGGTGAGCACGACCATCCCGGCCGGGACGACGCTGCGGGTGGGCGACCAGCTGGACTTCCTCAAGAACCTGCTGCACCTGTCCGGCCAGGACACCGACTTCGGCTACAAGGTCGAGTACTCGACGTTCGTCGGCGGTCCGCCGATGCTGCAGGCCTTCGAGGCCGGGGCGCTCGACACCGGTTTCGTCGGCAGCACACCGCTGATCTTCGCGCAGGCCGGTGGGCAGGGGCTGCGTGCGGTGGCCGGGTTCAGCTACAAGGTCGGCGGCTACCAGCTGCTCACCGCCCCGGGGCGCCGTGACATCACCGGCTGGGCGTCGCTGAAAGGCAGGAAGGTGGCCTACCAGAAGGGCACCGCGGGTGAGGCGGTGCTTTTGCAGGCCCTCGACACTGCCGGGCTGAAACTGTCGGATGTCACCACCGTCGACATCGCGCAGACCCAGGTCGCCACCGCGTTGCAGGGCGGTTCGGCCGACGCGGGTCTGTCCGTCGAACCGCTCACCAGCGCCTATCTGGCGAAGAACCCGACCGCCGCGGAGGTCGGAACCACCACGGAGCTGCCCGACCGTTCCAGCTTCGTCATCGCCAGCGAATCCGCGCTGAAAAGCAGCGCCAAGACGGCCGCCGAGGCCGATTACCTCACCCGGCTGGTGAAGGCGTTCGCCTACCTCGGTTCCCACCAGGGTGTCTACGCCGACGCCGTCTACGTCAAGCAGTACGGTCTGACACCGGCCCGGGCGAACGCGATCCTGGCGAAGACCGGCACACCGGCCTTCTTCCAGCTTCCCGGCGACATCGTCCCGGCCCAGCAGCGCCTGGCCGACCTCTTCCAGGGCGCCGGTGAGATCCCGGCGAAGGTCGACGTCGCCGAGGAGTTCGACTCCCGGTTCAACCAGGTCATCGCCAGGGCGCAGGGCCAGTGACGAGCCTCGAGGTGACGACGACAGCGAGGCCGGCCGAGGCGACGCCGGCCGAGGCGACGCCGGAGGTGGCGGCGGTGTCGGGCGGGGCGTCGCGGACCGGTGGTGCCGGGGTGGCTGCCGAGATACCGCGGGGTCTGCTCCGGCTGCCGACACGCCGGGCCGGGGAGGGGACGCGGTCACGATGGCGGGTCCCCCGCGGCGTCGAACGGCTGGCGGGAGTGCTGCTGCTGGTCGCCGGCTGGCAGCTCGCGGCCAGTGCCGGCTGGCTCAGCCCGCGGGTGCTCGCCGGCCCGTCCGCGGTGCTCACCGTCGGCTGGGATCTCGTCCGTGACGGGACGCTCGGCAGTGCGCTGTGGGCGTCGCTGCGGCGGGTCCTGTGGGGGCTCGGGATCGGCATTCCGCTGGGCGTCGTGCTGGCGCTGGCCTCCGGCCTGACCCGCGTCGGCGACGATCTGGTCGACGCCAACGTCCAGATGCTGCGGTTCGTGCCGATCATCGGCCTGCAGCCGCTGCTCATCCTGTGGCTCGGGCTGGGGGAGACGGCGAAGATCAGCCTGATCGTGATGGGAGTGGCGTTCCCGATCTACGTGAACACGTCGGTGGCCGTGAAGTCGCTGCACCCGGGCTGGCGGGAACTCGCCGACGTCACCGGACTCGGGCGCGGCGCCCTGATCCGCCATGTGGTTCTGCCGGGCGCGCTACCCGGCTTCCTCGTCGGACTGCGCCTGGCCATGGCCGTCGCCTGGCTGCTGCTGGTGTTCGCCGAACAGATGAACGCCCACTCCGGTATCGGCTATCTCATGATCCGCGCACAGACGTTCTTCCAGTCGGACGTGATCGTGCTCTGCCTCGTCGTCTACGCCCTGCTCGGCCTGATCTCGGACGGGCTCATCCGACTCCTCGATCGAAAGGTACTGAGATGGCAGCCGGGACGGTGAGCACCCAGGTCGGCTTCCAGACGCGTGGTCTCACCCGGTCGTTCGGGCCGCGCGAGGTGCTGCGCGACCTCGACCTGCGGGCCGCGCCGGGGGAGTTCGTGGCGCTGCTCGGACGCAGCGGCTCGGGCAAGAGCACGCTGCTGCGGGCACTCGCCGGCCTCGACCCGGACGCGGGCGGGGACCTGTTCGTGCCGCCGCGCCGAGCCGTGGTCTTCCAGGATCCGCGGCTGCTGCCGTGGAAGAGCGTGCTCGACAACGTGACCCTCGGTCAGCGCGGTGCGGCGGCGGTCGAACGGGGCCAGACGGCGCTGCGCGAGGTGGGCCTCGACGGCCACGAGCGGGACTGGCCGAAGACCCTGTCCGGTGGCGAGGCGCAGCGCGCCGCCCTCGCCCGCGCGCTGGTCCGTGAGCCGCGGCTGCTGCTGCTCGACGAACCGTTCGGCGCCCTCGACGCCCTGACCCGCATCCGGATGCACGCCCTGGTCCAGGAACTGTGCAGCCGGCACGGCCCCACCGTCCTGCTGGTCACCCACGACGTCGACGAGGCGATCCTGCTCGCCGACCGCGTGCTCGTCCTCACCGACGGACGCCTCTCCCTCGACCTCCAGGTCGAGCTGCCCCACCCCCGGCTGCGCGGAGACGGCGCGTTCACCGCGCTGCGTACCCGGCTGCTGCGGGAGCTTGGCATCGACGAGAGCGCCGCCGGTATCCATCACGAAGGAGTTCCGTCATGACCGTCACCACCGACACGAACGCCAGGATCGCGGACATCAGGGCCGCCGCCACCGACGCGGCCGCCACCGCGAGGGCCGCCACCACGGCGAGCACCGACCAGACGCCCGCCGGGTCCGTGGCACCCGAGCTGCCGTTCGACGTCGTCCCGCTGTCGGGCACCATCGGCGCCGAACTGCGCGGCCTCGACCTGCGCACCCTGGACGACACCCAGATCGCCGCGATCCGCGCCGCCTGGCTGCACTACAAGGTGGTGTTCTTCCCGGGCCAGGACCTCACCCCGTCCGAGCACCTCGCCTTCGCCCGCCGCTTCGGCGAGCCGACCGAGGGCCACCCGGTCATCCCGGGCCTGGCCGACCAGCCCGAGGTGTTCGAGATCGACTACAGCGTCGCCCGGCAACTGGCCGCCACCTACGGCAGGATCGGCGGTGTCTCCCGCGGCCTGCACTGGCACACCGACGTGACGTTCGTGGCGCGCCCACCGCTGGGTTCGATCCTGCGGGCGGTCGTCGTGCCCCCGGCCGGCGGCGACACGCTGTTCTCCAACCAGGAGGCCGCCCTCGCCGATCTCAGTCCGGCGCTGCGGGGGTTCCTCGGCACGCTCACCGCCGTGCACGACGGCGAGGACCAGTTCCGGGCGATCCTCGACCTGGTCGGCGAAGGGCACTGGGAGGGAAAGAGCTTCACCAAGCTCGAGTCGGTCGAGCACCCGGTCGTGCGCACCCACCCGGAGACCGGCCGCCGGTCCCTGTTCGTGAACCCGGGTTTCACCACCCGGATCAAGGAACTCGAGATCGCCGAGAGCGACGCTCTGCTGGCCTTCCTCTACCAGCACTCGGTCCGCCCCGAGTTCACGGTGCGCTACCACTGGCAGCCGGGAACCATCGCCTTCTGGGACAACCGGGCGACCCAGCACGCCGTCGCCGGCGACTTCGGCGACGCCCACCGCGTGATCCAGCGCGTCACCCTGCGCGGCGACGAACCCCGCTGACCCGCCCACCCGCGCCCCGCCGGGCCGAGGCACAGCAACCTCTGCCGCCTTCTGTGGTGCCGCCTGCCTCGTACCCCCCTGCTTCTGTGGTGCCGGGGGTGCCTTTACCCCCTCCTTCTGTGGTGCTGATGGATAGTCTCGGTCGGTGCGAGATGACGAACTGCGCCGCCTGCTCGCTGATGCGAACCCGTGGTGGGCGAGTGCGGCGGCGGGCACGGACCCGACGGCCTGGACCCGTGCCAACCGCGTGCTGCGCGATCGGGCCAGCCACGACCTCGGCTACCGGTCCCGCATCCTCGACGACATCGCCCATGGTCCGCCCGAGGGCAGTCTCACCGTGCTCACCGGTCCCCGGCGCGCCGGCAAGACGGTCGCGCTCCTCGACACCGCGGCGCATCTGTGTGCCCACCCCGAGGTGGATCCGCGGCAGGTGATCTACCTGTCCTGTGACGGGATGGCCGCTCGTGACCTACGACGACTGGTCACCCTCGGGCGTGCCCTCACCCGTTCCGTCGACGGAACGGAGTCTCGGCGGCGAGTGTGGCTCTTCGACGAGATCTCCGGAATCATCGGCTGGAGCAGTGTGCTGAAGGCCGCCCGCGACACCGGTGATTTCGGCGATGACACGGTCGTCGCCACCGGCAGCCGCTGGGTCAGCACCGAGGACGTGCAGGGCAACCTGTTCGCCGGACGGGCCGGTTCCGGCTCCGGGCACCGCCTCCGCCAGCTGCTGCCCATGAGCTTTCGGGATTACCTCGCCGCTACCCGCCCTGAGTTGCCGCTTCCTCCGATCACGCATCCTGGCGAGCTGGCCAGCGCGCCGACGGCTCATGCACTGTCCGCCCTCGCGTTCGGCGTCGACGATTTCGATCTCGCCTGGCAGGACTATCTGAGCTGTGGCGGCTTTCCCCGGGCGGTCGCCGAGCATCAGCGCACCGGCGGCGTCAGTCCTGCCTACCTGCGCGACCTGCTTGCGTGGCTGCGCGCCGACGTGGATCCAGACGCGCCGACCGACTCCGTCCCGCTGCTGCTCGCCGGCCTTGCCGAGCGTATGACCAGCCCGTTGAACCTCACCGGCACCGCGGCGGAGCTCGGATATCCCAACCGTGACCTGTTCGAACGCCGCCTCATCCGGCTGGTCAACTCGCATGCCGCACTGCGCTGTCGTCAGCGCACGGACGAAGGACGGATCATCGCCGGTACTCAGCCCAAGATGTATCTGACCGACCCGATTCTCGCCTGGCTGCCGGCACTGACCAGCCCCGGCCTGTCACGCCCGGCGTTCACCGCGCTCTCCGAGATGGCCCTGGCCGTCGCGCTCGCGCGTGCCATTGAGGCGCACGACGAGGGGCGCTGGATCGCCGACGACACGATCGGATACTCCCGTACCGGCTCCGGGGCCGAGATCGATCTCGGCCCCGTCCGTGTTCCCAGCCCCGCCGGCCCGATGATGACCACTCCCATCGAATCAAAGTGGATCGACTCGGGTTGGCGCTCGGAGGCTCGCCGCATCGAAGGCAAGTACGGCCGCGGAATCCTGGCCACCAAATCCATTCTGGAACTTGACGGCCCGGTCAGAGCCATCCCGGCACCGATGGTGGCCGCCCTGCTCGGCTGACGATCAGCCGGCATTCACTGTCCGCAGCGTGCGGCGACCAGGAGGCCCCACGCGGTGAATGCTGACTCCGAGAACGGTGCGCCGGGCGGGTCAGGGCCGGGCCGGGTCGGTCTGGAAGGTCAGGCCTGGGCGGGCAGGACGTGGTCGCCGACCTTGTCGGTGGACAGGTCCAGGGAGCAGATGTAGGCGTCGTGCGTCGCGCACCGCACCATGTCGGGGCGCTCGTACTCCTGCTCGCAGACATGGCAGGTCAGGGTCTCGCCGGACGGGTTGCCGTACTCGTCGTACATCGGCAGGTCGATGCCGTCGTCGGTGCGCCGCAGGTAGTACTTCCCCTTCGTGGCCACGGCCAGGATCGGCGGCAGGACGAGGGCGAGCACGATCGCGACCAGGGGGGAGTAGGGCTTGAGGCCCGAGCCGAGGCCCCCGTAGAAGTCGATGATGGAGATGCCGGCGGCCAGGATCATCGAGCCGAAACCGACCGGGTTGATCGCGTAGAGCATGCCGCGGCGGAACTCGGGCCGCAGCGGCGAGATCTTCAGCAGGTACTTGTTGAACACGATGTCGGAGGCCACCGCGACCACCCAGGCCATGCCACAGTTCGCGTAGAAGGCGAGGATCGTGTTCAGGAAGCTGAACATGTCAGCCTCCATCAGGATCAGCGCGACCAGCAGGTTGAAACCGAGGAAGACGAGCCGTCCGGGGTAGGTCTTCGTGATCCGGGTGAACGAGTTGGTCCAGGCCAGCGAGCCGGAGTAGGCGTTGGTCACGTTGATTTTGACCTGGCTGATCACGACGAGCGCGACGGCCAGCGCCAGCGCCGCCCAGTGCGGCAGGACATCCTGGTAGATCTCCAGGAACTGGTGCACCGGCTGGTTCGCCACGCCCGCGCCGTCCGCGACGTTGGCGATGAGGTAGACGGCCAGGAACATGCCGATGATCTGCTTGGCGGCGCCGAAGAAGACCCAGCCGGGCCCGGCCAGCACCATCGCGGTCCACCAGCGGCGCGAGTTCTCCGGGGTGCGCGGCGGCATGAAACGCAGGTAGTCGATCTGCTCGGCGATCTGGGCGATGAGTGACAGGCAGATGCCGGCGGCCAGGAAGACCGAACCGAGGTCGAAACCGCCCTTGCCGTCCTGCCCGCCGTAGTCGAAGAACGCGCTGATCGAGTCGGGATGACGGATCAGCAGGTAGCCGAACGGCAGCACCATCAGCACCAGCCACAGCGGTGTGGTCCACAGCTGCAGGGTCGACAGCAGTTTCATCCCGTAGACCACGAGCGGGAAGATGATGAGGGTGGACGTCAGATAGCCCAGCCACAGTGGGATGTGCAGGCCCAGTTTCAGACCCTGGGCCATGATCGAACCCTCGAGGGCGAAGAAGATGAACGTGAACGACGCGAAGATCACGTTCGAGACGACCGAGCCGTAGTAGCCGAAACCGCTGCCCCGGGTGATCAGGTCGAGGTCCAGGTTGTAACGGGCGGCGTAGAAGGCCAGCGGGAAACCGGTCAGGAAGATCACCACGGTGAAGACCGCGATGCCCCACAGGGCGTTCGTCGTCCCGTAGGAAAGGCCGATGTTCGCCCCGATGGCGAAGTCCGCGAGATAGGCGATGCCGCCGAGGGCCGAGATCGCGACCATTCCCGTGCCCCAGCGCCGGTAGCTGCGCGGCGCGAACCGGAGGGTGTAGTCCTCGAGGGTCTCCTTCCCGGCACCGGACGCGGCGCTGGAGGCGGCACCGGTGTGGTCGGAGGGTGGGCCGGGATGGGTGGCCGGGTCGTGCGGAGGGCTGACGGTGCTCATCGCGGACTGCCTTTCTCAGGGGGCACAGGCGCGGGTCCGAGGCCACCGCGGGAGCGGGTGGCGGGGCGACGGGGGCGGCGCTGACCCCTGCTGGTCAGCCAACAGGGCACCGCTTAGCAACCGCCAAGCAGCGGCCAAGCGCCCTCGCCGCAGGTCAGCCAGGTGCCAGGTCAGCCAGGTGCCGGGTCAGCCAGGTGCCGGGTCAGCCGGGTGCCGGGGCCAGCGGGGGGAACCGTGGCCGGGCGGCCACGGCGGTCAGACGAGGGTGCGCAGGGCGGCGGCGACGCGGGCGTGTTCGGCGGCGATCTCCGGTAGCAGCAGGGCGAGCTCGTCGTCGGCGCCGGGCCGGATCTCGATCCGCTGGCACAGCCGGGCGAGGCCGGTGGCCCCGAAGGTGGCACCGAGACCCTTCAGGGTGTGGGCGGCGCGGCGGACCGCGACGGGATCGGAACCGGCCGTGGTGAGGGCGTCCAGCAGCTTCGGGGTGTCGGTGAGAAAGTCGGTGATCAGGCTGGACAGGGCCGCGCTGTCGCCCCCGACCAGCTCGCCCAGCCGGTTGAGGGCGGCCGGGTCCAGGGTGGGGTCGCCGCCCGGTGGCTGTGCGCGGGCCAGCGCGGCGACGAGGTCGGGGATCACCAGCGGCTTGGTCAGGTAGTCGTCCATGCCCGCGGCCAGGCAGGCCTGTCGCGCACCGGGCTGCACGCCCGCGGTGAGTGCGATGATCCACGGGCCGCGTCCACCGAAGTGCGCCCGGATCCGTCGGGTGGCCGCCAGACCGTCGACGTCGGGCATCTGGACGTCCATGAGCACGACGTCGTAGTGCGCGCGCCGCACCGCGGCCACCGCCTCGGCGCCGCTGCTCACCAGATCGGCCCGGTGGCCGAGACCGGTGAGCTGCAGGAGCACCACCCGCTGGTTCACCGGATGATCGTCAGCGACCAGAATCCGGCGGACCGCGGCCGGGCGGGCCGCCGCGGTGGGGAGAGCCGTGCTGGCCCGGGGGAGGGCGGTGGCCTGGGGAACCGGCAGGGTCGAACGGCCGGGCCGGGCCGTCCGCGGCGGCATCCGCGCCGCCGCCGCGGGCAGGGCGACGGTCATCGTGGTGCCGGAACCGGGCCGGGAGGTGACGAGGATCGTCCCGTCCATGAGGGTGGTCAACCGCCGGCAGATCGCCAGGCCCAGCCCGGTGCCGCCGTGGCGCCTCGAGGTGGACGCGTCCACCTGGGTGAACGATTCGAAGATCGACTCCAGGTGTTCGGCGGGGATGCCGATCCCGGTGTCGCGCACGGTGAAGCGCCACTCGTACCAGCCGTCGGACGTGCCGGGCGCCGTGCCCGCGGGCGTGGCCACGGCGCTCGGCACCGCGCCCACGGTGATGGTCACCTCGCCCCGCTCGGTGAACTTCACGGCGTTGCTCAGGAGGTTCAGCAGGATCTGTCGGATTCGGGTCGGGTCGCCGACCATGGCCCGTGGGGTGCCGGCCTCGAGGGTGCAGGTCAGCGTGACGTCCTTGGTCGCGGCATCGGCGCGGACGAGGTCGACAGCGGCCCGCACGCAGGTGCCGACCTCGAACGGCACCCGTTCGAGGCTGAGCTGACCAGCTTCGATCTTGGAGAAGTCGAGCAGATCGTTGATCATCAGGAGCAGCGAGTGGGCGCTGTCGTGGACGATCTCGGTGAGATGGCGCTGGGCGGTGTCGAGCGGACTGTCCAGCAGCAGCCCCGACATGCCGATGACCGCGTTCATCGGCGTCCGGATCTCATGGCTGATCGTGGCGAGGAAGTCGCTCTTGGCGGCGTTGGCGCGCTGCGCGGCGGACGCGGCGCCGCGCAGCGCATCGGCGCTGCGCATCCGGTCGGCGACCTGACCGAGCTGGGCCGCGACGTCCGCCAGCAGGGCCAGCAGCGTCTCGTCCGGGGCGGTGGCGTCGGTGGTGCGGAACTCCAGCACGGCGACCACCCGCGCCGCCGCGCCCCGTCCGGCCCGCACCGCGATGGCGATCCCCGGCAGGTCGGGCAGCCACACGGCCTGACCGGGCGGGGCGGCCTCGGCCGCGAGCGCGGCCGGTGTCACGGAGGGGAGCGGCCCGACGCCGTCCACCTGGACGAACGGCACCAGTCGGTCGCCGTCCCGGTGGTAGGCACGGCCGGCGGGCCAGCCGGTGTGGGCGCGGACCAGATCGACCATGTCGGTGGCGGCCGTGGCCAGGTCGGTGGCGCGATGGGCGGTGTCGGCCACCCGGTGCAGCAGCTGGAGTTCGGCGGTGCGGCCCTGGACCCGGCCGGTCATCTCGTTGAAGCGCCGGGCCAGGGAACGCAGCTCGCCGACCCCGGCGACCCGGGCCGGGGCGTCGGTGTGCCCGGCGGCGATCCGGGCGGTCGCGGCGTCGAGCTCCGCGACGGGACGCAGCACCGCCCGGCGGGTCACGGCGGCGAACACCGCCATGCCGCCGAGCAGCAGCAGCGCCGCCGCGATGGCGCCCGCGGACCAGCCCCGGGCCGCCTGGGTCGCCCGGGCGGTCTCCCGGGCCGTGCGGGCGTCGACGAGCGTCAGCACCTGCCCGATCGGCGCCATGATCTCGTCCTTGGCCCGCAGGTAGGAGGCGTCGAAGAGCATGGTCGTCGCCCGCTGCCGGTTGGCCGCGCCGCCGGCGGCGACCCGGGCGAACGCCTGCTGCTCGACGGTGGCCAGGGCGTCCGAACGGGCCTTGGCCGTGGTCAGCAGGCCCAGCTCCTGGCCGGTGAACCCGGCCCGCGCGGCCAGCGTGGCGAAGGCGACCGGGCGACCGGACGGTGTGGGCCGCCGGCCGGTGTCGGTGACGACATCCCAGTAGATGTTGTCGTAGTTCGCCGGACGCGGCGCCGTGCCGTCCCGGATCGCGAGGATCTCCTGGAACCAGACGCGGTAGCGGGCCTGCCCGGTGACCACGTAGGTGCGCGCCATCCGGGTCAGGTCGTCCGAGGTCTGGCGCAGTTCGTAGGCCAGCCGCAGCGACTGCGACCGCCGCGCCTCGGCCGCCGCCGTCTGCCGCGTGCTGCTCTCGGCCTTCAGGCTGACCAGCAGCAGCGCGGCCAGCACGAGCACACCGAGACCGACACCACCCCGCACCAGCCCGCGCAGCGACATCGGTCGCCGGTTCGCGGACAGCCTCACAGGTGATCGGGTCCGGTGCCGATCCGCGTACGGGACACCTCGGCGCGCAGCGTGGCGATCTCGGCCTGCAGGGCCTTCTCCCGCGCCGCGGCCGACCGCCTGGCCTGCAGGGACGCGCCGAGGCGGGCCCGGAGCATCGTCGCGCTGTACGGCTTCGGGAGGTAGTCGACGGCGCCCAGCTCGATGCAGCGCACCACGCTCTCCAGCTCCGGCACCGCCGACACCATGATGACCGGGATGGCGGCCAGGGTCGGGTCCGCCTTGATCGCGGTCAGCGTCGCGTAGCCGTCCAGCACCGGCATCAGCAGGTCCAGCAGGACGAGGTCGAACCCCTGCGGGCTGTCCGGGGCGGCCCGCAGCAGCTCGAGGGCCCGGTGGCCGTCGTCGGCCGTCTCCACCTCGTGACCGAGCCGGGTCACCGCCGCCGCCAGGATCGTGCGGTTGATGGCCGTGTCGTCGACCACCAGGACCCGGCCGGGCCGATCCACGGACGGTGGACCGTGGTCCGCCACCGTGCCCTCGGGTGCCGAGGTCGGCGCGGCCACCGCCGGTGACCAGGCCAGGGTGGGGTCGTGGCGCAGGACCGCCGCTTCCAGCTGCCGCAGCCGGACACCGGGTTCCAGCCCCAGCTCGTCGAGCAGCACCCGGCGGGCCTCGCGGTAGGCGGCCAGCGCATCCGCCTGCCGCCCGCACCGGTACAGCCCGAGCATCAGCTGGGCCAGCAGCCGTTCGCGCAGCGGATGCCGGCGTACCTGCTGCTCCAGCTCGGCGACCAGGGCCACGTGCCGGCCCAAAGCGAGTTCGGCGTCGATGCGGTCCTCGACCGCACCCAGGTGCAGCTCGGTCAGCCGGGCCGCCGCCGCCCCGGCGAACGGCGTGGACGGAACATCGGCCAGCGCCGGGCCGCGCAGCATCCCTTCGGCGCGCAGCAGCAGCCGGGCCGCCCGCTCGGGGTCCGCGGCCTCGAGCGCCGCCCGGCCGTCAGCGACCAGATCGGCGAAGGCATGCGCGTCCACCGTGTGGGGGTCGATGTCGAGCAGGTAGCCGGGAGACGCCGTGACCAGGACGGTCGCCGCCGTCCCGCGGCACCGTTGCGGTTCCAGCGCCCGGCGCAGCTGGGAGACGAAGACCTGCACCGTGGCGGCCGCCCGGGTCGGCGGCTGCTGCGGCCACAGATCGTCGATGAGCTGGTCGACCGACACCACCCGGCCGGCGCGCAGCAGCAGCGAGGCAAGGACAGCCCGGTGTTTCGGGCCGCCGACATCCACCGGTGCTCCGTCCCGATACACCTCGACGCGGCCGAGCAGCCGGAACTCAAGACACGCCATCGGTTGATAGTCACCAGCGGGTGTTCACGACACGTAAGCTCCGGATGACGTTCCCATGGCAACCCTGGTCGGCCGGCACGTTCCCTGACTCATCGTGTCCAGTTTTTCACGGTCCGGCCTGTTCGTAACTTCCGCTGATCCGACGCGGTGTCCCGATCGGAATGTCGTGACCCGGATGCACAGGAAAGACCGTGAAACGCCCCTCGGCGTTCTTCGTCATGTGGTGGCTTTCCCTGATTCGGGTTACCTCGAGCCGACCGTACGCCGCCAGTTACGTCACGCGGGGGGCTCCATGTGGTCGAGGAGGCGGACTGTGGTGGCGGGCAGACGACCAGCTGTTACGTAGGGGTACGGGCTCTACGCTGGCTTTATGTGGCGATGTAGTCACTGGTTGGTCTTTTGTTGACAGGTTCGTCCGGTTCGGTCAGTCTGCGGGACATGACCTTGGGCCTGCGTGCAGCTCAGCGGCGCCACATCAGTCTGCGACGGGTGTCGAGCGCGCTCTGTCACGGCAGGCCGCCGACGGTCTGAGCGCCCACGGATCCAGGCCCCGAAGACCAGGCGCCCACGATCCAGGTCCGCCTCGGGGTGGGCCACCGCTCACGGAGAACACCACGCCGTCCCGCGAGAACCGGGGTGGGTCCGCGCGCCAGAGGGCGTCGTAGCGGATTCGCCCTGGGCACCTCGCGGCGTGAAGTTCATCTTGCCGATCGACTTGGTCGACACAGCGGCGCCGTGCGCCGGGTCCCCGTGCCACCACCACCTGTCCCCGTCCGGAAGGAGACCCCACCATGCCGGTTGAGTTCGTCGGTCTGATCGCCACCCGCCCCGGTTCCGAGGCGAGCACGTTCACTCCCGGTCCCGTCGTGGACCGTGATTTCACCCGTCGGTTCGCCCGCGCCCACGAGGACGCCGACTTCGACCGGGTGCTCATCGGGTACAGCAGCGGCTCGGTCGACAACATCCAGGTCGCCGCCTACGCGGCTGCCCACACCGAGCGGCTCGGCTATCTGGTCGCGCACCGGCCCGGGGTGGTGTTCCCCACCGTCGCGGCCCGCTACTTCTCCACGCTCGACCATTTCACCGCCGGCCGGGTGGCGATCCACATCATCACCGGGGGCAGCGACGTCGAGCAGCGCCGCGACGGCGACTACCTCGACAAGGACGAGCGCTACGACCGCACCGACGAGTACCTGGAGGTGGTCCGCCGGACGTGGACCGCCACCGAGCCGTTCTCCCACCACGGCCGGTACTACCAGCTCGACGATCACCTGTCCGGCGTGCTGCCGGTGCAGCAGCCGCACCTGCCCATCTACTTCGGCGGATCGTCGGAGGCGGCCTACCGCGTCGGCGGCCGGCACGCCGACGTCTTCGCGCTCTGGGGCGAGCCGCTCGCCGAGACCGCCCAGCAGATCGCGGCGGTGAACGCCGCCGCGGCCGCGGCCGGGCGGACCACCCCGCCGCGGATCAGCGTGTCGTTCCGGCCGATCCTCGGGCCCACCGAGGAACTCGCCTGGGAGCGGGCACACCGGATCCTGGCGTCCACCAAGGAGAACGTCGGCAAGGCCGCCGCCTACTTCAAGGAGTTCCGCGGCTTCGGCAACGACCGCAACGCGCCGAAGAACGTCGGCTCGCAGCGGCTGCTGGCCGCCGCGGCCAAGGGTGAGCTGCACGACCGGGCGCTGTGGACGCCGCTGGCCGCCGCGATCGGCGGCGGCGGGAACTCCACGGCGCTGGTCGGCACACCGGAGACGGTGGCCGCGGCGCTGCTCGACTACGTCGACATCGGCGTCACGACGCTGCTGATCCGCGGCTACGACCCGTATGACGACGCGATCGACTACGGTCGCCACCTGATTCCGCTGGTGCGCGAGGAGGTGGCCCGCCGCGACCGTGGCGAGGCGGCCCGGCGCGACGCGATCGCCCCGGTGTCGGCGGCGCTGGCCGCGGCCCCCGGCGGTTCCGCGTGACGATCACCCTCATCGTGGGCCTGGCCGGCGTCGGGGACCGGGCCGTGATCGGTGGCCCCGGTCCGTCCGACGGCGTCAGGCGGTGAGGGGCGGACCGGGACTCGCACTGGTCACGGCGGCGGTAGGTCGCCAACCGCGGCTGCTGGCCGCCGGGATCAGTGCCGGCCTGCTCTGGACGGGGACGAAACTCGCCGCGCCGCTGCTCGTCGCGCGGACCATCGACGCCGGGGTACTCGGCGGCGACTCCGGCCAGCTGTGGCTCGGGGTCGCGCTTTTCACCGGGCTGGCGGTGGTCGGCGCCGGGTTCGCCGGGCTGCGCCGCTACTTCGGGCAGTCCCTTGCCTTCGTGGTGGAGGCCGACCTGCGGGACCGGCTGCTGGCGCGGATGGTGCGGCTGCCGGCGGCGTACCACGACCGGTATCCCAGTGGTGTGCTGCTCGCCCGGGTCACGACCGACCTGCAGCAGGTCCAGCAGCCCCTGATCAATATTCCGATCATGGTCTCCAACGTGGCGATGCTGGTCGGGACGGCGATCCTGCTGGCCTGGATCGACCCGGTGCTGGCGGTGGTCGCCCTGGCGCCAGCCGTGGCGGTGTTCGCGGTCGCCGTTCGGTTCACCCGGCAGTTGGGACCGCGGGCCCTGGCGCTGCAGTCCGAGCTCGGGGTGCTGGCCGGCATCGTGGAGGAGTCGATCGCCGGGGTGCGCACCACGAAGGGCCTCGGCACCGAGGATGACGAGCGGCGCCGCGTCCGCGACCAGGCCGGCCAGGTGCAGCGGGCGGCGCTGCGGCTCAGTTCGGTCCGGGCGACCTACCTGCCGCTCGTCGAGCTGCTGCCGGCGTTCGGCCTGGTCGGCGTGCTGTGGATCGGTGGGCTCCGCGTCGCCCACGGGGCTCTGACGGTCGGCGAACTCGTCCAGTTCAGCTACTTCGGCCTGATCATTGTCGGTCCGCTACGGATCGCCGGCATGACCGCGTCACAGCTGAAGCGATCGGCGGTGTCGGCCAGACTGATTGCCGCGGTCCTCGACGAGCAACCGGAACCGACAGCGATCGAGCCCACGGCCAGCGCTGGCAGCCCGGCCACCACGGCCAGCGCGGCGCCGCCCGCCGGGTCTGGTGGGGGGCTTGAGGTGCGGTTCGAGGGGGTGACGTTCGGCTACGCGCCGGAGCGGCACGTCCTTCGTGAGCTTGACCTGGTGGTGCCGGCCGGCACCTGCGTCGCCGTGGTCGGTGCGACCGGCAGCGGCAAGACCACGCTCGCCGCGCTGGTGCCCCGTTTCTACGACGTCGACGCCGGTCGGATTCACGTCGGCGGCCGTGACGTCCGGGACTGGTCGCTCACCGAACTGCGCGCCCAGCTGGGTCTGGGGTTCGAGGACGCGTTCCTGTTCAGCGGCACGATCCGCGACAATCTTCGGTTTGGCGCGCCGACGGCCGACGATGATCAGCTGCGGGCGGCGGTCCGGCTCGCCGGTGCGCAGGACGTGGTGGCGGGCCGGCCGGGCGGCTGTGACGCGCCGGTCGGTGAACGGGGCCTTGGCCTGTCCGGCGGCCAACGACAGCGGTTGTCGCTGGCCCGCGCACTGGTCACGGACCCGCCGGTGCTGCTGCTGGACTCGCCGACCAGCGCGGTGGACCCGGCCAAGGAGGCCGAGATCGTCGCATCGCTGGCGACCGTCATCCGGGGGCGCACGACGATCCTGATCGCCCATCGTCCCGCCGTCATCGCCCTCGCCGACCAGGTTGTCCTGCTCGAAGGCGGCCGGGTCGCGGCCACCGGCACCCATCAGGAACTCCTCGCGAGTTCGCCCTACTACCGGCAGGTGCTGGCCACCCAGCCCGATGGCCCGGTCAGTCCCGACGGCCCGGCAGGCCCCGACGGGCCCGACCCCGAAGCCCCGGCTCGCCGTGACGCCCTGGTGACGCCGTGACGTCCCGGCGAAGCCCCGATGGGCTGCTGGTACGGACGCTGCTGCTGTTGCGGCCACGCTGGCCGATGGTCGCGCTGGCGGTGATGCTGCTCGCCACGACCACGGCGACGGCGCTTGCCGGTCCGTGGATACTGCGTCACGCCATCGACGAAGGCCTGGTGGGAGACCGGCCCGACACCGGGGTGATCACTCGCGCCGGCATCCTCTACCTGAGTCTGGCGGTGACCGGTCTGGTGCTGTCCCGGCTGCAGGCCGAGCTGGTGGGACGGATCGGCGAGTGGTTCGTGCGTGAGCTGCGCAGCCGCACCGTCGATCATGTGATGGCGATGTCGGTTCGCTACTTTGACCGGACCCCGGCCGGGGTGCTGGTGTCCCGGCTGACCGCCGACGTCGACGCGCTGCAGGACGCCGTCCAGCTCGGCGTCGTGCCGTTCACGCAGGCGGTGCTCACCCTGGTGTTCCTGGTCGCGATCCTCTTCGCGCTGTCCTGGCAGCTTGCGCTGGTCTGCGCGCTGCCGGCGGCGGCCCTGTTCGCGGCGACGGTGTGGTTTCGCCGCGCCTCCCGCTCGGCGTTCGCCCGGGTGCGCGACCGCGTCGCGGACACGGTGACCGAACTGACCGAACGGCTTGCCGGGCTGCGGGTGGTCCGGGCGTATCGCCAGGAAGCCAGCACGATCGCGTCGTTGCGGGGACGCAGCCGCCGCCAGCTTGGCGCCAACATCACCGCGGTACGGCTCCAGTCCTGTTACCTCACCGCGATGGAGTTCGCGACCGTCGGCAGCATCGCGGCGGTGCTGGCCGCCGGCGGCGCCCTCGCCACCCGGGACGCGGTGACCGTGGGCACCCTCAGTGCCTTCGTGCTCTACCTGCTGCTCGCCTTCGAGCCGGTGCAGTCGCTGAGCTTCCTGGTCACGACGCTGGAACTGGCGGCCGCGGCGTTGCGCAAGATCTACGGCCTGCTCGACGAGCCGGTGGACCTGCCCGAAGGCACCCGGGAACTGCCGGCGGTCGGCTCGCTCGACGCCGCGAACGTCGGCTTCCGGTATGCCGACGGCCAGCCCGACGTCCTGCACGCGGTGCACCTGACGATCAGCCCCGGCGAGCGGGTGGCCCTGGTCGGGCCGACCGGCGCCGGCAAGTCCACGCTCGCCAAACTGATGGCCCGACTGTTCGATCCCACCGCCGGCCAGGTCCGCTATGCCGAGGTGGACCTGCGGGACGTGACGCGGCGGGCACTGCGGTCACGGGTCGTGATGGTCGCCCAGGACGGCCAGCTCACCACCGGCACGCTCGCCCACAACCTGCGGGCGGTGCGCCCCGCCGCCACCGACGGCGAGCTGGCCGGGGCACTGGCCTCGGTCGGCGCCGGCGACTGGCTCGAGCGCCTGCCCGGCGGCCTCGCCACCGAGGTCGGCGAGGGCGGATCGCTGCTGTCCGCAGGCGAGCGGCAGCTCGTCGCGCTCGCCCGGGTGTGCCTGCTCGACGCGGACGTCGTCGTGCTCGACGAGGCCACGTCCGGCCTCGACCCCGGTACGGAGCGGCTCGTCGAGGCCGCGGTGGTCGCGGCGACGGCCGACCGGGCCGTCCTCGTCATCGCCCACCGGATGTCGACGGTCCGCAGCGCGGACCGGATCGCCGTCGTCGACACCGGCGGCGTGGCCGAAATCGGCACCCACGACGAACTGCTGGCCCGCGGCGGCCGCTACGCCGCCCTCGTCACCGCCTTCGAAACCCACACGTAGGAGGCCGCCAGGGTCCGGGACTCAGACGATGCCGGCCTCGTAGGCAATGATGACCGCCTGGGTGCGGTCGCGTGCGCCGAGTTTTGCGAGCACGCTGCCGACATGGGTTTTGATGGTCTCGACGCCGAGGTACAGGCGGCCGGCTATCTCCTTGTTGGACATTCCCGCACAGACCAGCCGGAGCACATCCGACTCCCGTTCGGTGAGCATGGCCCGCTGCACCGTCGCACGGGCGGTGCGGTTCCCCCGCCTGCCGGCCAGGTGCCGGATCGCTTCGGGGAACAGCAGGGTCTCGCTGGCGGCGATCATCTGGACGGCCTGCACGATCTCGGCCGGTCGGGCTCGTTTGAGCAGGAATCCGTGCGCCCCGCAGCGGAGCGCTTCGTAGACGTAGTCGTCCAGCTCGAAGGTCGTGAGAACGAGGATCCTCGGCGGCTCGGCGAGGTCAGCGAGGATCGTCCGGATGGCCGCCAGCCCGTCGACCGTCGGCATGCGGACGTCCATGAGCACGACATCCGGACGTGTCGTGCGGATCAGCGGCACGACCTGTGCACCGTCGGAGGCCTCCCCGACGACGCTGATCTCGCCACCGGCTTCCAGGATCACCCGCAGCCCCACGCGTACCAGCTCGTCGTCGTCGACGAGCAGGACCGAAATCGTCACCCGGCAAACCTAACCATGGGTCATCCCGTACCTGGCGCGGTGTCATATCTGGAACGGGCAGTGGTGCGGGATGTGGACGCAGACCCGGGCTGTGTACCCAACGGCAGTCGAGCTTCGACGATCCAGTGGTTTTCCTGGGATTTCGCGTCGAACTCGCCGCCGAGGAGAACCGCGCGCTCGCGCGCTCCGCGCAGGCCTTTGCCGTTCTGTCGGGGTGGGCTGCCCGACCCCGCGGGTAGCGGATTGACGGCACGCAATCTCAGCTGGGGGCCGTCCACTCCGACGTTGATCGTCATCGGGCAGCCCGGTGCATGTCGCAGCGCATTGGTCACGGCCTCCTGCAGAATTCGGTAGGCCTCCCGTGACACGATGCCGGGGATGTCTGCGACCCGCGGTTCGACGTCAGCGAGGATCGGAGTGCCGGCGATCCGGGCGGCGTCCAGCAGCGCGTCGAGCTCACCCAGGGCAGGCCGGGCCCGAGCCTCCACCGGGGCGTCACGCAGGATCCCCAAGGTCCGTTCGAGGTCGTCCAGGGCGCGCCGGCCGGCCTCCTCGATGGCGGTGAGGGCGCGTTGGACGAACGCCGGATCGGTCGCTGCGACCTGCCTGGCGGCGCCAGCCTGCAGGACGGTCACGGTGAGTGCATGGCCCAGGGAGTCGTGCAGCTCGGCGGCGAGGCGGTTGCGTTCCAGCAGCTGCTCGGCCCGCTGCTCGGCCTGCGCCAGCCGCTCGGCCGGAGACGGACTGAGCAGCGCCCGAGCCACCCGCAGGTCGAGCGCGCCGGCGCCGACAACAATCCACAGCAGTGTGAGGACCAGCGGCGCAACCAGGATCGGACCCAGAAGGAGATAGTCGCTGCCCAGAAGTCGAATCCCGGCGAACCGCAGCGGCGCCGACCGCAACGGGGCGAGCCCGAGCCGCCCGGCGAGGGCGGCGATGTTCACCGTCACAGCCAGGACGACGACGCCGAACCACGTACGAAACACCAGCCAGAGGCCGGTGCGCCAGCGGTCGGTCAGGGTGCGTGAGGGAGCGAGGCCGATCTCGGCGCTGTCCGGTGGCCGCAGTAGCCAGCGGGCCTGGACGCCCTCTGCCTGGCGGGTCCCGGGCACGAGCGCGGCGAGCGCCAGGACCGGCAGCGGAGAGCCCAGACAGGCCAGCAGGGTACGTGGGAGGGACTCGCCGAAACCGGGGACCACCATGACACAGATGCCGGCGAAGATCCCACCCGTGGCCACGTGCAGCCAGCGTGTGTAGACAGCGGACCGGAACAGGGCGGAGAAAAAAATCGGCCTTCCTCCCGACGGTTATGCGTCACGGCTGCGCAGCACCTGCCAGCCGCCGAAGACCGCCGCGGCTGTCCACACGGCCATGATCGGTATGCCCAGCCATGCGCTGTAGACGATATCGGGATCGGCGTGGAGACTCATGGCCGCGTACAGTCCGGCCCGATCGGGAAGGAACTGGGCGAAGGTCCGCAGGCTCGGAACCGCCATGCTCAGGGGTGACAGCAGGAACAGAAACGGAAGGAACAGCCCCATCGTCGCGGCCGGCGAGCGGAAGATGGTGGTGATTCCCACGCACAGGACGGCCAGCAGTGGGAAATAGCAGATCAGTGAAATCATGCCGCGTGCCGCTCCGGGACTGCCAGGGGACGCTCCGTTTCCGGCCAGCAGGCCCTGGGTGAGGAAGAACGTCAGAAGTGCGGCCGGAATCGCTGCGCTCACAGCCAGGATTCCGGTCGCCAGGATCTTGCCAACGTAGAATCGGCCCCGTTGGGGAACCGCGGTGAGCGAGGGAACTATTGTAGCCTTCTCGTACTCCCCACCCATGGCCAGCATGGCGAAGACCGCCACCGCGACCTGGGCGAAGTTCACTCCCCAGAATCCCAGTGCCAGGGGATCGAAGCCATCCTGGGCCGCCTCGCCGTCACCATATACCCCGCACGCGAGGCAACCGGCTCCGAGGAGCAGGACAGGCGCCAGGACCAACGACCAGACGACCGATCTGAGCGACCGGAGTTTGGTCAGTTCCGAATACAGAACGGGTTTCAGGGCCACCTCAGAATGCCCTTCCAGGCGCGACGGCGAACTCGGTGGAATCCGCCGTCATGCGGAGAAACATCTCCTCCAGGGAGTCCTCGCGCAGGTGGAGCTCCTGGAGTGGCACGCCTTCCCGCGCCGCGACCGCACCGACCTGCTCGGTGCGGGCCTCGGGCACCTCCCACGCCCCACCGTTCACCGGTGTGAGGGCGAACCCGTCCGCTGCCAGAGCCTTACCCAGCCGCTCGGGCCGCGTGGTACGCAGACGTACCCGTCCGTGGCCGTACCGGGCGCTGAACCCGGTCATGCTGACGTCCGCCAGGAGCCGACCCCGGCCGACAATGATCAGATGGTCGGCGGTCACCGCCATGTCGTTCATCAGATGGCTGGCGACCAGGACGACCCTGCCATCGTCAGCGAGATCCCGCAGGAGGCCTCTGACCCACTGGATGCCCTCCGCGTCGAGACCGTTCAGCGGCTCATCCAGGATGAGCACCTGAGGATCGCCGAGCAGTGCGGCCGCGAGCCCAAGCCGCTGGCGCATCCCCAGCGAGAACCCGCCGATGCGGCGTCTGGCCGCGGCGCCCAGCCCCACCAGGTCGAGCAGCTCGTCGACCCGCGCGTCCGGAATGCGGTTGCTCCTGGCGAGGACCAGCAGCTGGTCACGAGCCCGCCGCCCAGGGTGTACAGCGGACGGGTCGAGAAGCGCACCGACCTGCCGCAACGGCTCCTGGAACCGCACGTACGGACGGCCGCTGACCAGAATCTCACCGCGGGTCGGCCGGTCGAGGCCGAGCATCATCCGCATGGTGGTCGTCTTGCCCGCCCCGTTGGGACCGAGGAAACCGGTGACCCGACCCGGTTCCACCGCAAAGGTGAGCCGGCTTACCGCGGCGATCGATCCGTAGTGCTTGCTGACATCCCGAACGTCAATGCATGCCCCGGGAGGTCGTCGTTCCCTGGTCGTCATGGCACCAGGAAACGACATCGATGCGGTGAGCGGATCCCCCGGCCGTCGGAACTGCACTCCCTCCGGTGGGGGAGGCGCGCGGCGGTTCGGACGGGAGGCGCAGGGTGAGCCCACGGAGTGGAAGATGATCCACAGGTCCTCGGCTTCGGCCGCCGCTGGCGGATCCGGGTCAGAATTCCTGGTTGCCGAAGAACGTGCGGAGGTCGGCGACGAGGAGGTCGGGTTGTTCCAGGGCGGCGAAATGGCCGCCGCGGGGCATCTGTGTCCAGTGGCAGAGCGTCGGATAGGCGGCTTCGCACCAGGGCCGGGGAAAGTTGACGTGGACCGCGCGTGTTCGCCGCGGAGCCAGATCGGCCATCAACGTGACGATGGTGCTGCCCCAGTCGCCGCACTGGGCGAAGAAGCGCGGGTAACCGAGCCTGGTCATCAGTTCGAGAAAGGCCTGGGCTATCCGCCGGCTGTCCCAGCCGGATTCGGTGGTCGGGCCGGAGAAGGCGAAGCCGGGCAGCGACGGTACCACCACGTCAAAGGCCACACCCGGATCGAGCCCGTGCCGAGCTGGATCGGTCAGCGGTCCGATCACGTCCCAGAACTCCACGATCGAGCCCGGCCACCCATGGGCCAGCAGCAGCGGCCTGGCTTCCGGCACCGGCGAGCGGACATGCAGAAAATGCAGGCGCTGACCGTCAATGTGTGTGCGGAACTGGGGGAAGGCGTTCAGGCGTCGTTCGAGGGCCGTCCAGTCGTATGCGTCCCGCCAGTAGCCGCACAGATCCACCAGGTAGCCGCGGTCGGTGCCGAGGCCCCAGCCGGTCCCGGGTAGCTGGTCGGGCCAGCGGGTGCGACCGAGCCGCTCGCGCAGGTCCGCGACCTCGGCCTCGGTCACCCGCGCCCGGAAGGGCTCGAGGACGGCGTCCGCAACCGGCCTGTGAACGGTCATGTCTGCGACGGTGCGGGCGGCGGGAAGATCCCACCCGGCGAGGTCCTGCTGAAGAGGTAGGTGAGCTTCCGGCTGGTGAAAAGCCAGCGGCCGTCCCGCTTCTCGTAGGTCTCGAAGTAGTGCCCGAAGGCCACGAACCAGTGCTCCTCATCGCCCTGGTCCCACATGGAAACACCCGTCATCGCCCAGATACCCCGTGCTCTTACGGGTGAGTCGAACGTTATTTCCGGGGTGTGCGAGTGGTGTGCGGTCCTGAGCCGCTCCATGATGACCCGCACATTTTTGATCATTTCGGTGGCGGTCGTCCACGGTGGGTAGTCGCCGTTCTCGGAACGATGATCCGGAGCGTGGAGTGCCTCCAGGGCGCCCCAGTCCTTCGTGTCGACGAACCGGTCGCGCTGTGCCTTCAGGAGCTTGATGTCCTCAAGCGCGATCAGGCGCTCGATGTCCGATAACGCTGCCACCGGTTTCCTCCGTTTACTTCCAGGTCGGGGCATTTACCCTATCCGCCGGCCTGTTGAGATGCTGGCCGGGCAGTCCCGGCAAGATGCGCCGCACCCGGACGATGTTGACGCCTTGTCGGTGGGTGTTGCCGTTGGGCAGCGACAGCCGGCCGGGGCGGTCGTGGTGGTGGCTGCGGCCGGGTGGCTGCGGGGCGTAGCCCGGTCGGGCGAGGGTGGCACCCCCGGTGGAGCCGGCGAACTGGACTTGTAGGGTCGCAAGTGGCGACTGGCGGTGAGCTGGTCATCCCGGTGGAATCCGCTCGTTTCAGGGAGGTTTCCCGCCGGCCAGGGGGGTAGATCCCGCGGGTCGTCGTCCCATCGCGCCGCAAGACGGGAGCCTGACCGTGCCGAGCCCCAGGGTCCTCGGCCTGGTACTGGCCGGGGGAGCCGGTAAGCGGCTGTCGCCGCTCACGGCCGACCGGGCAAAACCCGCCGTTCCTTTCGGCGGGTTGTACCGGTTGATCGACTTTGTCCTGTCCAACCTGGTGAACGCCGGCTATCTGCGGATCGCCGTGCTGACCCAGTACAAGAGCCACAGCCTCGACCGGCACATCACCACCACCTGGCGGATGAGCAACCTGCTGGGCAACTACATCACCCCGGTGCCCGCGCAGCAGCGGCTCGGGCCGCGCTGGTTCGCCGGCAGCGCGGACGCCATCCACCAGTCGTTGAACCTCGTCTACGACGACGATCCGGACATCGTGGTCGTCTTCGGCGCCGATCACGTGTACCGGATGGACCCGCGGCAGATGGTCGCCCAGCACGTGGCGTCCGGCGCCGGGGTGACGGTGGCCGGGCTGCGGGTGCCGCGCGCCGAGGCCGGCGGCTTCGGGGTCATCCAGACCGGGCCGGACGGACGGACCATCGAGGCGTTCCTCGAGAAGCCGACCGACCCGCCGGGCCTGCCCGACAGCCCGGACGAGGTGTTCGCGTCCATGGGCAACTACGTCTTCTCCACCGACGTGCTCATCGACGCGCTGCGCAAGGACGCCGCCGACGAGGACAGCCGCCACGACATGGGCGGCGACATCATCCCGATGCTCGTCGCGCAGCGCACCGCCGCCGTCTACGACTTCGCCGCCAACGACGTGCCCGGCACCACCGGACGCGACCACGGCTACTGGCGTGACGTCGGCACCCTGGACTCCTACTTCGAGGCGCACATGGATCTGTGTGCTCTCGACCCGGTGTTCAACCTGTACAACCGGCAGTGGCCGATCTTCACCAGTGTGCCGTCGCTGCCGCCGGCGAAGTTCGTCCACGATGATCCACTGCGCACCGGCAGCGCGGTGAACAGCATCGTCAGCAACGGAGTGATCGTCTCCGGTGGGACGGTGCGTTCCTCGGTGCTCTCGCCCGGGGTGCGGGTGAACTCCTGGTCGGAGATCGACCGGGCGGTGCTGCTCGACAACGCGGTCGTCGGCCGCGGCGCGGTCGTGCGCGACGCGATCCTGGACAAGAGCGTGCAGGTCTCGCCGGGCGCGCAGGTCGGTGTCGACAAGGAACGCGACCGCGCCCGCGGTTTCACGGTCAGTCCGGGCGGCATCACCGTCGTCGGCAAGGGCCTGACCGTGATCGACTGACCGGGCTGGCCGACCGTCCGACCGTACGGTCGTCCGGGATGATCGGACGTCGTGATCGTTGTGGCTGGTGTTCCGCGGAACCGCTTCGCCGGGTTCCGCGGAACCGCCCGCGCCACCGGTGCCATCCGCGCAGCCCGCCTGGGCTGTGCCATCACGTCGAGGAGACAGACCGTCCATGCGCGTCGCGCTGCTCACCCGCGAGTTCCCCCCGGACGTCTACGGCGGGGCGGGGGTGCACGTCGAGTACCTCGCCCGTGAGCTCGCCCGGCTGGTCGACCTGAGCGTGCACCGGGAGGGACGCGGCCCCGCACCACAGGACGCCCCGGTGGTCGAGATCGCCGGTGGGCCGGGGACGGTGGGCGTCACCGCGCACCGTCCGTGGGCGGCGCTGGACGGGGTGAACGACGCGCTGCGCACCGTGTCCATGGACGTGTCGATGGCCGCCGCGGCGGCCGGGGCGGCCGTCATCCACTCGCACACCTGGTACGCGAACCTCGGCGGCCACCTCGCCGCCCTGCTCGGTGGGGTGCCGCACGTCATGACGTCGCACTCGCTCGAGCCGCAGCGGCCGTGGAAGGCCGAGCAGCTCGGCGGCGGCTACCGGCTGTCGTCGTGGTGTGAGCGGGTGGCGATCGAGGGGGCGGCGGCCGTCGTCGCGGTCAGCGCCGGGATGCGTACCGACATCCTCACGGCCTATCCGAGTGTCGACCCCGCCCGGGTGCACGTCATCCGCAACGGCATCGACACCGAGGAGTACCAGCCCGACCCGGCCACCGACGTCCTCGAGAAGTACGGCATCGACCCCGACCGCCCCATTGTGACCTTCGTGGGACGGATCACCCGGCAGAAGGGCCTGCCGGTGCTGCTGCGCGCCGCCGCGGCGCTGGACCGGCGGGCCCAGCTCGTCCTGTGCGCCGGTGCGCCGGACACGCCCGAGCTGCTCGCGGAGACGACCAAGCTGGTCGACGGGTTGCAGGCCGACCGGGACGGGGTGGTGTGGCTGTCCGGGATGCTGCCCAAGCCCGAGATCATCCAGCTGCTCTCGCACGCCACCGTGTTCGTCTGCCCGTCGGTGTACGAGCCGCTGGGCATCGTCAACCTGGAGGCGATGGCCTGTGGCACCGCCGTGGTCGCCTCCCGGGTCGGGGGCATCCCCGAGGTCGTCGACGACGGCGTGACGGGCCTGCTCGTCCCGCCGGATGACCCGCCGGCCCTCGCCGACGCGATCAACACCGTGCTCGCCGACCCGTCGAGAGCCACGGCGATGGGTCGAGCTGGCCGCGACCGGGCCGTCACCGAGTTCGGCTGGGCCGCCGTGGCCGAGCGCACCGCCGCCCTCTACACCTCCGTGGTGGGCGGTCAGCGGCCCGCGTGAGCCCGAGGGTCAGCTCTTCCAGGCGGTCTCGGAGACGGGGGAGCGGCCGAGCAGGGGGCGCCACCACGACTCGTTCTCCTTGTACCAGGCGACGGTGGAACGCATGCCCTCGCTGAAACCGATCAGCGGGGACCAGCCGAGCTCGGAACGCAGCTTGGTGGAGTCGAGCAGGTAGCGGCGGTCGTGGGACGGGCGGTCGGGCACGATCGTCTTCAGCGACGAGGGCAGGCCAAGCTCCGCGAGCACCGTGTCGGCGATCGTCTCGATGTCGGCCTCGACGCCGGAGCCGACATGGTAGGTCTCGCCGACCCGCCCGCGATCGAGCACGGCGTCGATCGCCCGGCAGTGATCCATCACGTGCAGCCACTCGCGTCGGTTCGTGGTCGACGCGTAGAGCGGGAGCTGCTCGCCCTGCAGCGCGCGGGTGACGAACAGCGGGATGACCTTCTCGGGGAACTGGTACGGGCCGTAGTTGTTCGAGCAGTTCGTGATGGTGATCGGCAGGTCGTAGGTGAGGCCGTAGGCGCGCACGGCGTGGTCGCTGCCGGCCTTGGCCGCGTTGTACGGGGTGCGGGGCAGGTACGGGGAGTTCTCGGTGAACGCGCCGGGGTCGTTGAGGTCCATGTCGCCGTAGACCTCGCAGGTGGAGATCTGGTGGAAGCGGGCGACGCCGACGGTCCGGGCGGCCTCGAGCAGGCTCTGGGTGCCCATCACGTTGGTGGAGAAGAAGTCACCGGGGCGCAGGATCGCGAGGCTGTTGTGCGACTCGGCGGCGAAGTTGACGATGATGTCGACGGAGTGCTCGCGCAGGGTGGCCTCGATGAGCCCACCGTCGCGGATGTCGCCGTGCACGAACGTGATCCGATCGGCGACGTCGGCGAGGTTCTCCCGGCAGCCGGCGTAGGTCAGCGCGTCGAGCGCGATCACCGTGTCCGCGGGGTGCCGCTCACGCCAGTAGCGGACGAAGTTCGATCCGATGAACCCAGCGGCTCCGGTCACCAGCAACGTCGACATCGTGCGGCCTTTCGGTCAGCGCGCGTGCTCCGGTGCACGCGGCGGGTGGATGGTCGTGCGGCGGTTCTGGAGGGTGGCGGGGCGGTCGGAGGTACCCGGACGGGTACATCGTCTCGTGCCGGGGGCGGACGGGTGGGGTGCTCCCGCCGCGAGTCGCCCGGCGCCCGCGATCACCCGCGCGCCCCTGGGCCCGCTGGCATCCCGCCTCGGGGGCGGCGGCATCCCACCTTCGGGCGTCGACGTCGCCACCTTGGGGTGGCCGTGAGCATCCGATCGTCATGCCGTGACGTCATGCGGAGGTAACACGGGCACTTTACGCTCGGCTTCGTGGCGGACCTGTTCGAGGGTTATCCGGCGGAAGCGGCGGCCACGGCGGCCTGGGACGAGGTGTTCGAGACATCGAACACCCCCCGGGAGGTGTACGCCGCGCTGTACGACGCGTTGCAGCCGTTGACCAGCGCGGACCTCGCCGCGCGCAAGGCCGCGTTGGACCGCGCGTTTCGCGACGCCGGGATCACCTTCAACCTGTTCGGTGAGGAACGCCCGTTCCCGCTGGACCTGGTGCCCCGGCTGATCGCGGACGACGAGTGGTCGGTCATCGAGCGGGGAGTCACCCAGCGGGTGCTCGCGCTGGAGGCGTTCCTCGCCGACCTCTACGGTTCGGCCGAGGTGCTCGCGGACGGCATCGTGCCGCGTCGCCTCGTGCTGACCAGCGCGCACTACCACCGGGCGGCGCATGGCATCGACCCGCCGAACGGGGTGCGGGCACATGTGTCCGGTATCGACCTGATCCGGGATGAGGCCGGCCGGTTCCGGGTGCTGGAGGACAACGTCCGGGTGCCGTCCGGGGTCAGCTACGTGGTCGAGAACCGGCGGGCGATGACCCGGGTGTTCCCGGAGCTGTTCGCCACGCACCGGGTCCGTCCGGTGGCGGACTACGCCACCCATCTGCTGCACGCGCTGCGCGCCTCGGCGCCGCCGGAGGTCGCCGACCCGACGGTCGTCGTGCTCACCCCGGGTGTCTACAACTCGGCGTACTTCGAGCACGCGCTGCTGGCCCGGCAGATGGGGGTCGAGCTCGTCGAGGGCCGTGATCTGTCGGTGCGCGACAACAAGGTGACGATGCGCACGACCGAGGGTGAGCAGCCGGTGCACGTCGTCTACCGGCGTGTCGACGACGACTGGCTCGACCCGGTGCACTTTCGGCCCGAGTCGATGGTGGGCTGCGCCGGGCTGGTCAACGCCGCCCGCGCCGGGCACGTCACGATCGCCAACGCGCTCGGCAACGGTGTCGCCGACGACAAGCTGATGTACACCTACGTCCCCGAGCTGATCCGCTACTACCTGGGTGAGGAGCCGATCCTCGCCAACGTCGACACCTACCGCCTGGAGGACCCCGACCAGCGCGCCCACGTGTTGGACCATCTCGACTCCCTCGTGGTCAAACCGGTGGACGGCTCGGGTGGCAAGGGCATCGTCATCGGCCCGCAGGCCAGCGACGAGGAGCTGGCGGCACTGCGGGAACGGGTGAGTGAGGACCCGCGTGGCTGGATCGCCCAGCGGGTGGTGCGGCTGTCCACGTCCCCGACGCTGGCGGACGAACGGCTCGGCCCCCGCCACGTCGACCTGCGGCCGTTCGCGGTCAACGACGGCAACCGGGTGTGGGTGCTGCCCGGGGGCCTGACCCGGGTCGCGCTGCCCCGGGGCAGCCTGGTGGTCAACTCCAGTCAGGGCGGCGGGTCGAAGGACACCTGGGTGCTCGCCGGCGAACCCGGCCGTGGCGTGCCGCAGGCCCCGCCCGGACGTATCCCCGTGGGCAACGTCCGCCCCGCGGCCGGCCCGGACCTCGGCCCGGTCGACTCGTCCGACCAGCAACAGCAGCAACAACAGAACCAGGCACACCAGAACCAGGCACACCAGCACCAGGCGGTGCGGCGGAACCTGGTCGCTCAGGAGAGCGGGGACGCGGCATGCTGAGCCGGATCGCCGAGTCACTGTTCTGGATCGGCCGGTATGTCGAACGGGCCGAGTCGACGGCGCGCATCCTCGACGTCCACGTGCACCGGGTGCTCGAGGATCCGTGGCTGGACGGGGCGTCCGCCGGGCGTGAACTGCTCGCCGCGATGGGTCAGCCGGCCGATTTCGGCCTGCCGGTGGACTCGCGGCGGGTCACCGAGACCCTCGCCTACGACCCCGACCGTCCGTTCAGCATCACCGGGGCGCTCTGCGCGGCCCGGGAGAACGCCCGGGCCGCCCGGGTGGTCGTCTCCAGCGATGTCTGGGAGTGCCTCAACGTCACCTGGAACGACCTGCCGCACACCGAGGAGCTGGCCCGCCGGATGGGCCCGCACGTGTTCTTCCGCTACGTCCGGGAGCGCACCGCGATGCTCGCCGGTCTGGTCGACGCGACCCTCGCCCGGGACGACGGCTGGCGCTTCCTGGTGCTCGGCCGCAGCCTCGAACGGGTCGACATGACCTCGCGGCTGCTGTCGTCCAGCATCAGTGACCATCCGCATTCGCAGAGCTGGATCAGCCTGCTGCGTTCCTGCGGCGCCCACGAGGCCTACCTGCGGACCTACCGCCGGGCGGTGGACGCCTCCCGGGTCGCCGAGTTCCTGCTGCTCGACCGGCTCTTCCCGCGCTCGGTCTACTGGTCGCTGGCGCTGGCCGAGCAGATCCTCGCCGAACTGGACGGCGGACGCGGCCGAGGCAGCCCGCGTTCCACCGTCGACGACACCGCCCGACGTCTGGTCGGGCGGACCCGCACCGAACTCGAGTTCCACAGCGTCGACGACCTGGTGGCCGACATGCCCGATCTGCTTGCCTCGTTGCAGAGCACCTGTTCGACGGTCAGCGCCGAGGTGACCGCCCGCTACTTCGCCCGTGAGGCGCCCCGTTCGTGGGCGATGGAGGTGCCGGCGTGAACCGACCGTCGCGGTCGAACCGCCTGACGCGGCCGGCCAGCCCGACCCGCATCGCCCGGCCACCCCGGCGAGGCGCCGGCACCGGGATCTGGCGGCGCCGGGCCGTACCCGCGACCCGGCGCGGCGGCCCGGTGAGCACCCGCTGGTCGGTCAGCCCGACCCGGCCGAGCCGATCCACCCGGGGAGGTGCCCGGTGAGCTGGCAGATCCGGATCGAGCACTCCACCGGCTACCGGTACGCGAGTCCGGTGCTGTCCTCGTACAACGAGGTGCGGATCATCCCGCAGACCGCCGATGCCCAGCTCACCCTCGAGGCCACGGTCCGCACCGAACCCGCGGCGACCACCTACCGTTACTGGGACTACTGGGGCACCCAGGTCACCGCGTTCGACCTGCACACCCCGCACACCGAACTGGTCGTCACCGGCCGGTCCATCGTGCAGACCGCCACCGCGCCGGTCCGTCCGACGGACACACCCACCTGGGCCCAGCTCGCCTCCGATCCGGTCGCCGACGAGTTCGTCGAGTACCTGCGCCCCTCCGCCTCCACCGGGGACGACCCGGCGCTCGTCGAGGCCGCCCGGGAACTCGCCGCCCGGCACAGCCCGTCCGAGTTCATCCCCGCCGTGGGCGACTGGGTCCGGGAACGGCTCACCTACCGTCCCGGCACCACCGGTGTGCACACCGCCGCGGTCGAGGCCTGGCACCAGGGCGAGGGCGTCTGCCAGGACTTCGCCCACCTCGCCCTGGTGCTGATGCGCGCCGCCGGGATGCCCGCCCGTTACGTCTCCGGCTACCAGCACCCGTCCGCCTCCGCCGCCGTCGGCGAGACGGTGGCCGGCCAGTCACACGCCTGGGTGGAGGGCTGGATCGGCGAATGGTGGGGCTTCGACCCGACCAACGCCGTGCCCGCCGGTGAGCAGCATGTCGTCGTCGCCCGCGGCCGCGACTACAACGACGTCCCCCCCATGCGCGGCGTCTACTCAGGCGGCGCCTCCACCTCCCTCGGCGTCACCGTCAACGTCACCCGTCTCGCCTGAACCCGGGTCAGCTGTCGCGGCCTGCCGGGCTCGCGGCCGCCGCGGCGGACCGCCGGGCGGTCGGTGAGGTGGCGGGGAGCGGTCTGGTCAGGTCGTAGAGGGTCTGACCGCCGACCGTCAGCGGCGTGAAGTGCTGCTCCACCCAGCTGGAAATCGCGGACGTCGACCCGCCGGCGCGCCCGAATCCACCACGCCCGGTGGTGGTGCCGCTCTGGCCGCCGGCGAGGTAGTAGCGCACCTGGCCGGAACGGACGTACTGCTCGAAGCGGGTCAGGGTGGGGGCCGGGTCGCGGCCGGTGAAACCGCCCATGGCCATCACGGACGTGTGCGTGGCGAGCTCCAGCCCCGCCGCCGTCGACGATCCCGCGACCGCGGCGGACCAGCGGTAACCCCGGCTGCCCCGCAACAGCGCGGTGAGCTGGCCGCTCGTGGCGGCCCCGCCGCCGAAACCGCCTCCGCCCGGTCCACCGAAACCGCCCGTCCCGCGGCCGGCGGCGAGGCGGAAGGTGCCGCGTCCCCCGCCGCGGGTGGACGGGCCCGCCGTGGGCTGACCGCCGCTCTGGGCTGTGGTCACGGTGGCGGCGGTGTAGGCGGCCGGGCCGCCGAGCACGGCCAGGAGCCCGGCGCCGACGAGCACGGTCGCGCCGCGTCCGGTCAGGGCACGGCGGGTGAGAGCGGCCAGTCCGGCGCCGAGCGCGGCGACGAGCACCACCACCCGCAGCCACGGATACCAGTCCGACGTGCGGCCCAGCAGCACGAACGCCCAGACCCCGCTGATCGTGACCGCCACGGCCAGTGCGCCCCGGGCGACCCGGGCCGCCCGCGCCTGGACGGCGACCCGTTCCCGCCACAGCACGGCGATGCCGGCGGCGGCAAGGCCCGCGATCCCGGGGGCGATCGACGCCGTGTAGTACGGATGGAACGTCCCCCTGGCCAGGCTGAGGGTGACGGAGGTGATGACCGTCCAGGCTCCCCAGAGCACCAGGGCGGCGCGGGAACGGTCGACGCGCGGTGCGCGGCGGGTCAGCCACAGGCCGGCCACCAGCAGCACCAGGCAGCCCGGAAGCAGCCAGCTGACCTGCCCGCCGATCTGGTCGCCGAACAGTCGTAGCCAGCCCGGCCGGTCGCCGCCGAACCCGCCACCGCCTGCCGCGAATCCCCCTCCGCCGCCGCGGTTGCCGCTGCCGCCGAAGACCCGGCCCAGGCCGTTGTAGCCGAACGCGAGGTTGAGCACACTGTTGTCGGTCGATCCGCCGACGTACGGACGGGAACCCTGCGGCCACAGCTGCACCGTCGCCACCCACCAGCCGGCGGCGACCACCACGGCCGCGCCCCCGACCAGCGTCTGCCAGCTTCGCCGCCACAGCCCGGTCGGCGCCGCGACCAGGTAGACCAGCGCGAACGCCGGCAGGACGACGAAACCCTGCAGCATCTTCGTCAGGAACGCCAGGCCCAGCGCCGCGCCGGCCCCGACCAGCCACCACACCGACGCCCGGTCCAGCGCGCGCACCAGACAGTAGGCGGCCACGACCAGCACGAACGTCAGCACGCCGTCCGGATTGTCATAGCGGAACATCAGGGCGGCCACCGGGGTGAGGGCCAGGACCGCACCGGCGAGCAGCCCTGCCGCCGGGCCGAACCAGCGGCGCGTCAGCGCGTACATCAGGGCGACCGCGCCCACCCCGCACAGGGCGTCGGGAACGAGCATGCTCCAGCTGGAGAACCCGAAGATCCGCCCGGACAGCCCCATCAGCCACAGCGACGCCGGCGGCTTGTCGACGGTGATGAAGTTGCCCTGGTCCAGCGACCCGAACAGCAGGGCCTTCCAGCTTCTGGTCGCGGCCTGGACGGCGGCGGCGTAGAAGCTGTTGCCGTAGCCCGAGGCACTCAGGTCCCACAGGTAAAGCAGTGCCGTGCCGCCGAGCAGTCCGACCAGCCCGGGCCGTACCCACCATGGATCCTTCGTCGGTGCGTCGCCGGTGGCCGCCGCCAAGGGGGCGCCGAAGGGCACGGTGAGGCCGGTCGGATCCGGCGGCTGCGTCATGGGGCCGATACTCGTGGTGCAACCTGTGGGAATGCTGAGTACAGGTTGATGGTCCTGGAATCTTCTTTAAGAAATCTCCAGGGAAATGCTCGGGCTGTGCCTTTCCTGTGGACTTTCTGTGTGGCCGGGGCGCGTTCCGTGGTCGTTGGGGCGATATTTCGGCCGACGTCGCGGGCGTCGGAAGCCCGCGGTCGGGTGGCCCGGGCCGGCGGTGGTCGCCGCCGGCCCGGCGTGGCCCGGCGTTCGCGGCGGGAGGCGTACCCCGCCGTGCTGTGGGCCACGCCCTGTGTCGGGCGTAGCGACGTCCGGCCGAACGTTTCAGAAAAGTGCAGGTCCGCTCGGTGGCGGGCGGCGCAGAACGGATGCTTTCCAGCAAGGAAGCTGTCCGTAGTATGCTGAAAAACAATGATCATTCGTTCTTGGGTGGATCGCGGGTTCCCGTGGTATCCCAGGGGTTGTGCCGCGGTCGATGCGGAGCGGTTCGCCATCCGGCCGTTTCTTCTCTGTCGGGGAGTCTGAGTGTGCGGATGAACCCGAAGGTGGTCGCGTCGGCTGGATTCCAGGCGGCCCTAGCACTGCTGGGAGTTCTGGTGATCATCGCCTTCGTCGTCGTCTCGATGCTCAGTAGACAGACGGATATTCAGGTGTACCGGATGGGCGGCAGTGCGATCCGGCATGGTGGAGACCTTTATTCCGCCGTTGACCCGAATTCGGATCTGCCTTTCACCTACACGCCGTTCGCCGCGGTGCTGTTCGTTCCGGTGTCGATCCTGCCCTGGCGGCTCTCCCAGGGTTCCTGGACGGTCCTTGTGGCGGTGGCGCTGTACCTGTTCTGCGCTGTCTCCTGCAGTGCCGTTCGCGGTTCGGCCGTTCGTGGTTCGGCCGTTCGTGGTTCGGCGAACAGCGGTCGGCTGGTGGCGTACGGGTCGATCGCCGGCGCCGCTCTGCTGCTGGAGCCGATCAGAAGGAACTTCGAACTGGGTCAGATCAACATTGTCCTGGCCCTGCTCATCGCCGTCGATCTTTTTGGCCGCCGCGCCCGGTTACCGCGCGGAGTCCTGATCGGTGTGGCGGCCGGTGTCAAACTGACGCCGCTGATCTTCCTGCCGTACCTGCTGGTCACCCGCCGATGGCGCAGCGCCGGGTGGGCGGCCGTGGCCTTCCTCGGTACCATCGCCGCCGGGTTCGCCGTCAGTTTCCGCTCCTCGTCGATCTACTGGGGAAGCACCGTCCTGGACGTGGACCACGTCGGCGGCGTTCCCTTCGTGGGAAACCAGTCCCTGCTCGGGCTCCTTTCCCGACTGATGTCCGGAGCGGATCGGGCGCGGCCGCTGTACCTGCCACTGGCCGGCGCCGTGATGCTGATCGGTCTGGTGGTCTGCGGTCTGCTCCATCACGGTGGGCGTCGCCTGCTCGCCGACCTGACCTGCGCGCTGACCGGTCTGCTCGTGTCCCCGATCTCCTGGAGTCATCACTGGGTGTGGCTGGTACCCGTGCTCCTGTATCTCGGCTGCCATCCCGACCGTCCGGCCTGGGGCCGGTGTGGTGCCATCGTCGGCGGCGCGCTGTTCACGCTCGCCCCGATCTGGTGGGTGCCCAGCACCGGCGACGTCGAGTTCACCCATCACGGCTGGCAGCTGGTCGCCGGGAACTGCTACGTCGGCGCCGGTCTGCTGCTGTTCACGCTCCTCGCGATCCACGCGCTGGTACTGGCCGTGCGGATGCCCGCGGTGGGCGGCGTCCGCGCACCGGTGGACAGTGATTCCGGCTACCTCGACGTCGGTGTGGGCGCCGCGATGGCCCCGGTGGTCGCCCATGCGGGAGGCCCGGTGGCCGGCCGGGCGGTGGCGTCTGTGGTCGGCCCGGCCGCCCTGCCCCGTATGCCGGACGGCGCCGCCCCGTAGGCTGGAGGCCATGTGCGTCGCGGCATCGTGAGGACGCGCGCGGTCCGGACGGGCCGCTGGACGCGTCGCCGGACGCGTCGCCCGCCGGCCCGTCAGCCCAAAGTTCGCAAGCCCGAAAGAGGCCTGGATGATCATCGTGTCCGAGCTCGAACTGCGTGCCGGAGCCCGCACCCTGATCGAGCCCGTCTCCTTCCGGGTTCAGGGTGGGGACCGGATCGGTCTGGTCGGGCGTAACGGCGCCGGCAAGACGACACTGCTGAAGGTGCTGGCCCGCGAGGGCATCCCGTTCGCGGGCTCCGTGGACGTCCGCGGTGAGCTTGGTTACCTGCCGCAGGACCCACGTGCCGGCGACCCGACCGACTCCGCCCGTGACCGGGTGCTGTCCGCCCGCGGGCTGGACGTGATCCTGCGCGACATGGAGAAGCTGCAGGTCGAGATGGCGGAGCTGGTCGACGGCCGGGAGCGGGACGCGGCGATCCGCCGCTACGGCAACCTGGAGGACCGGTTCGGCACGCTCGGCGGCTACTCCGCGGAGGCCGAGGCGGCCCGGATCTGCTCGTCGCTGGGGCTGGCCGACCGGGTTCTCAGCCAGCGGCTCGGGACGTTGTCCGGTGGGCAGCGTCGACGGGTGGAACTCGCCCGCATCCTGTTCGCCGGGGCCGGCAACGCCGATGCCACCCTGCTGCTCGACGAGCCGACCAACCACCTCGACGCCGACTCGATCGTCTGGCTGCGCGACTACCTGCGCGCCCACGTCGGTGGTCTGATCGTGGTCAGCCACGACGTCGACCTGCTCGACCGGTGCATCAACAAGGTCTTCCACCTGGACGCCAACCGGGCCGCCCTCGACGTCTACAACGTCAACTGGAAGACCTATCTCACCCAGCGTGAGCAGGATGAGCGGCGTCGTAAGCGGGAACGGGCCAACGCCGAGAAGAAGATCGACGCGCTCAAGGTCCAGGCCGACAAGATGCGGGCGAAGGCGACCAAGGCCCGGGCCGCCCACCAGATGGACCGCCGGGCCGAGCGGCTCGCCGCCGGGCTCGCCGATATCCGCGTCTCCGACCGGGTCGCGAAGCTGCGTTTCCCCGACCCGGCGCCGTGCGGGCGCACCCCGCTGACCGCCAGCGGCCTGTCGAAGTCGTACGGGTCGCTGGAGGTGTTCACCGACGTCGACCTCGCGATCGACCGCGGGTCGCGGGTCGTCATCCTCGGCCTCAACGGCGCCGGCAAGACGACGCTGCTGCGGATGCTCGCCGGGCAGGAACAGCCCGACACCGGGCAGGTCGAGCCCGGCCACGGCCTGCGGCTGGGCTACTACGCCCAGGAACACGAGACGCTGGACGCCGACCGTTCGGTGATCGACAACATGCGGGCCGCGGCGCCGAACACCTCCGATGTGGAGCTGCGCCGCATCCTCGGCGCGTTCCTGTTCAGCGGGGACGTGGTGGAGCAGCGGGCGAAGACGCTCTCGGGCGGTGAGAAGACCCGCCTCGCACTCGCCGGGCTGGTCTGCAGCTCGGCGAACGTGCTGCTGCTCGACGAGCCCACCAACAACCTCGACCCGGCGTCGCGCGACGAGGTGCTCGCCGCGCTCACCACGTACAAGGGAGCGGTGGTGCTCGTCAGTCACGACCCGGGTGCGGTCGAAGCGCTTGACCCGCAGAAGGTGCTCATGCTTCCCGACGGTGTCGAGGACAACTGGTCCCCGGATCTGATGGAACTCATCACCCTGGCATGATCCCGGGAACAGCACCTCGTCGGACGACACGGGAGAGCGGTCTGTGAGCACGCAGGGCGGCACGAAGGCGGTTCTCGCGGCGTTGGCCGCGAACCTCGGCATCGCGGTCACGAAGTTCGTGGCGTTCCTGTTCACCCAGTCGTCGTCGATGCTCGCCGAGTCCATCCACTCGCTCGCAGACTCCGGGAACCAGGGTCTGCTGCTGCTCGGCCAGCGTCAGTCCGCCCGCCCGGCCGACGAGGAGCATCCCTTCGGCTTCGGACGGGCCCGTTACATCGCGGCGTTCCTGGTCGGGATCGTGCTGTTCAGCGTCGGCGGCCTGTTCTCCGTCTACGAGGGCATCGAGAAGGTCCGGCATCCGCACGAGCTGGAGAGCGGGCTGATCGCCATCGTGGTGCTCGTGCTCGCCGTCGGCATGGAGAGCTTCTCGTTCGCCACCGCCATCCGCGAGTCCAACCACACCCGCGGGGACCGCTCCTGGTGGCAGTTCATCCGGGAGGCTCGGGCGCCCGAACTGCCGATCGTCCTGCTCGAGGACCTGGCCGCCGAACTGGGCCTGCTGTTCGCCCTCGGCGGTGTGGGCCTCACCCTGCTGCTCGACGACCCCATCTGGGACGGCGTGGGCACCCTGGCCATCGGCATCCTGCTGCTCGTCGTCGCCATCCTGGTCGCCATCGAGGCCTACGGGATGCTGGTCGGTGAGGCGGCCACCCCGGCCACGGTCTCGACCATCCGCACCACGCTCGCCGCCGCGCCCGGGGTCAGCGGCATCGTCCACCTGCGGACCCTGCACCTTGGCCCGGACGAACTCCTCGTCGCCGCCAAGATCGGGCTGCCACCGTCGGTGACGATGCGCGAGGTGGCCGCGACCATCGACGGCGCCGAGGCGGCCCTGCGTGCCGCGGTGCCGACCCAGCTGCGCATCTTCCTCGAACCCGATGTGCCCCGGGACGCCGAGGCGTCCGGGTCCGTCGTCCCGCCCGTCGCCGGGACCGGGGCGACCGCGGCCGGCGCGCCCGCGGTCTGAGCGAGCGGTCGGTCAGGACGGGCCGGCCATGAACAGGCGCAGAGTGATCGCACCAGCAGCGCCGAGTGAGATCAGGATGACGGGCAGTGTGCCGGCGCGCACCCGGTCGCCGGGGGCGGCGGGTCGGGGATGAGGGGCGACCGCGGCGACCAGCAGCCAGGGGAACAGCGGCAGCCAGGTGCGTTGGGTCCCACCCTCGGCCAGCCGGGCGAGGGCCGCGAACAGGGCCGTCGCCGCGGCGCCGACCAGGAACGGCCAGCCGGGAGTGTGCCGCAGCCGGCGCGCCGCGCGCACAGCGACCGGCCCGGCACCCAGCAGGGCGACGGTGAGGTCGAGGAACACCCAGGCCAGCGTCGCCGTCAGGGGACGGTGGGGGACCCGGGCCAGGGCGAGTCCGTCCGGCCAGGAGAAGCCCCAGGCCGCGAACAGGAACAGGGGCAGCAGCGCGCCGAGCCCGGTCACCACGTTGAGCAGTGGACGGCGCCGGACGAAGTAGGCGGCGGCGACGGCCACGCCGAGCCAGACCGGCGCGTAGCCGAACAGCGCGGCGAGCCCGAGCAGCACACCGCTGGCCAGCGCCCACCAGGTGCGGTCGCGGCGCCCCGGTTCGCAACCGACCACCCCGACCGCGACCGCGAGCGCCGCCAGCAGCGCCGTCACCGCGTCGGGCGAGGCGGTCATCCAGCCACTCCACGGGGCGAGCACCAGGATCGGCACCAACCGGCGGGCCGCGGTCTCGTGGCACAGTGAGCGCACCGCCACGCACACCACCGGGACGGTCAGCGCGCCGACCAGGGTGAAGGCGATACCCAGCGGCACGGCGCCGGACAGTCCGAGCCGGGCGAGAGCCCAGGCGGCCAGCAGCGGGCCCGGCGGATGGGCGGGCAGGACGTCCACCGAGCCGGCGGTCGCGGGGGGCACACGGTCGGTGTAGGCGGCGACCATGTCGAGCGGGTTGCTGCCGATCGCCGCCGCGGCCGTGACCAGGTCCGTCGGTGCGCGCAGGCCAGCCCGGACGCCACCGGGAGTGATCAAAGCGAGTGCGAGGGTCCACAGCAGTGACCCGGCGTAGCCCATCACGAGCACCAGCGGCCAGGGCAGCCGGAACACGGCCACCGTCCCCGACGAGGCGGACGCCCATCGTCCCACCACCGCGAGGATGATCGCGGCGACGGTCACGGGCACCACGATCAGCGCGTCGAACCGGGCCTGCCAGCCGTCCTGCCACGGCGGCTCGCGCAGACCCAGCGCGACGTGGGAACGCGCGAGAACGGCGGTGCCGACCAGGCCGAAGGCCACCAGCACCAGCCAGATCCCGGCCTCGGCCCATTCGGCTCGCATCGTCGACCTGACCTGGGACGACCCCGCATCGGACGGCCTCGCATCGGACGACCCCGCTTCGGATGACCCGGCGCCAGCCGCCGAGGCCACCGGCGGTGGGGCGGCTGGTGGGGTGTCGCCGGGGGAGGCCGGCGGCACCGACACGCGGCTGGCTGGCTCGGCGGGTGGACGTCCGGGTGATCCGTTGGTGTCCTCGGCGAGGCTCACCAGGCTTCCCTGGGCACCTGCGGCGCCGGGCCCGCGGCGAGAGCGGTGGTGATCGGGCATGCCTGGGTTGTCCTCCGAGGAGTCGCCACCGCCGCACGGACCACATCTGCACCGTAACGAGTCCGGCGGCGGGACTGGCCCGGGGTCGACGTCTGATCGGTGGGCAGGCGGATCGGTAGCCGGAGGTGGGGGAGTGGGTACGACGTGGCAGACGAGGATGAACGATGCGTCAACGACGCGTCCCGGTGGGTGCCCACCGCCGGGCGTAGTGCTGCGCCGGAGCGTGAGTGGGAGTGGATGTCGGCGTTGCGGGATGTCTTTATGGTTGCGTGCTCTGAGCGGTGATGTGAGGAATCAGTCGGTTTGATCTGGCCCGTTCGCCGTTTCCGGATCGGCTCGGTACAGTGATCGACTGTTGGCTGTACCTGCGGAATCGCGTCGTTGGAAGATCGCTCCGAGTCCTGTGGCGATGTTCGTGCGACGCGCCGTTGCCGCTGTTAGGTCGGGCGCGGGGGATTGGGGACACTGGTCCCCGTGCATGGTCCCGTGCTCGTCGGCGGTGTGCCGGCACGTGCATGGGTGGGTATGCCCTGAGCCATGGCCGGCGGGGAACAAGTGGAGGAAGCGGTGCTTCGGGGCGGTCACGCTGCGAAGCAGCGCGTGTGATGGATCACATCTGCTTCGAGTGGCGCGTTTGCTCGAGCTGAGTGAAGATCGGTTCGCAGATCATCGAGCACGGAGGGGGCCACGTTGGCCGAGCTTAGGAAAGGAACCCGGATCACCGGCGCCGAGCGTGACAAGCTGGCTGCCGAGCTTCGGAAGAAGTACGAAGGAGGGCAGAGCATCCGTCTGCTTGCCGAGTCCTCTGGCCGTTCGTACGGGTTTGTCCACCGGATCCTTTCGGAGTCCGGTACCACCCTGCGCGGCCGTGGCGGTGCGACCCGGGGCACCAAGAAGAAAACTCCCTGACCATGACGGTGCCGGCCGCCGCCGCACCGGCGGCGGCCGGGCTTCGGGTCGACGTACTCGGCCCGGTCGTCCGGATCCGGCTCCAGGGCCGGGCCCACCCCGACCAGCTGGGAGTTGCCGGCTTCACTCTGAGTGAGGCCTTACGACGGTTGACGGGTGACATCCGCATCGCCGTCGTAGTGATCGACGCACCAGCCGCGGCCGTCGCCGCGGCGTCCGAAGCCCCCACACCCGGGCATCGGACGTCCACACAGTCGACGCCCACACAGTCGACGTCCGATCAGCCGCCCGCCGATCAGCCGCCAGGCGATCAGCTCGGGTTGGACGGTCTGCTCGGGTGGCGACGGGCGTTGGAGCGGCTCGCGAGCGCTCCCGATCTGATCAGCGTCGCCGCGCTCTCCGGCTGGACCGGGGATGTGGGCGCGTCCCTGGCAGCATCCTGCGACCTGCGAATCCTCACCGCCCAGGCGGGCCTGCGCCTGGAATGGGCGACCCGGTGGGGGCTCCTTCCCGCCGCCGGAGCTCTGACCGATCTCGCCCGTCTCACGGGCCCGGCCGTGGCACTCGACCTGAGCCTGACCGGACGTCCTCTCGGCGCCGCGGAGGCCCTGCGGATCGGGCTGGCCCAACGGGTGGTGCCCGCGCCGCGTCTCGACGCGGAACTGGCCGCCGTCGAAGCGGCGCTGCTCGCCGTCCCACCTGAAACCGCGGCCGAGATCAAGGCGCTGCTGCGGCCCCGCGGGTCGGCCACGGTGAATCGATCCCTCGGCCCGGAACTCCAGGCCTGGCAGCGTCTGCTGGGCGCGTCGGACGACCTCGCCGCCGGCTGAGCGACGACCCGCGGGTCGTCGGACTTCGGCCGTAATACCAGCGTGTCCTGGTGGTCCGGTCGGCGTTCACCCACGTTCATCCACGCGTTGTCATGCTGAACGGGCGGATGCACCCGCACAATGACCGCGTACTTCGCCTGTCCGGACGCGTCGCTGATGCGACGGTGGGGTCTCCCGGGTGAGAAGAGGGGATTTTTCGCCGTCGAGCGGGGCGGGTGCGTGACATTGGTGTTTCGTCGGCCGGGTATGGCCGAATCTTCTTCGTCTGGTCCGGTCTGGACAACGCGTTCGCCACCACGGTGGTGTAGGGCTTTGGCGCCCACGAACCCGCCGGACGGCGTGCGGCCGCACGGGCGCGCTTCCGGACCGACCTGGCACGGCCGTGTCGCTGCGCGGGGCGCCGTGAGCAAGGTCTCGGACCGGTGTTGATGCCGGGTCGGGCCCGCCCCGTACCTGGTCACGGCGTGACCGGCGTCTCCGCGTGAGCCGTGGGAGAAGCATGGAGGCGACGCGGGGACCCCCGGACGGCATGGCCGGATGTGACCCCAGCCATGCTCGCCGGCGAGCTGGGGTGGTGCGAAGGTGGCGATCCGCGGCGCACGGTGTTTCGTGGTCGCGCGCCGGGCGAGACCCCCTGGTGAGCGGACCGCGGTCCGGCTACGCCCCGCCGTGCCCGCTGGCCACGACACCGTCCGCGAGGGCGCCCGCGGTGACCGAGGCGCCGGTCGTGGCCGGGCTGCCGGGCGTACCGGGGCCGGTGGCGGCGCTGAGTGTCGCGGCCGCGCCCGCGGCGCCCGGGTCGGGCTCGGCGAGCGCGATGTCGATGTCGCCGGAGGGCTGGCGGTGAATGGCGGGATTTCGATTCATGCCGGACTCCGGGTGCTCGACGGCGTCTCGAAGATGTGTCCTGTATGGTGCGTCACCGGACACGCGTCGCTTGGGCGACGATACGGACGGTACGCCCTTGGGCGGCCACACGCAGCCTGTACCTGATTGACCTGATGTGACTACTGCTTGGTGCGCCACCTGCCGCCTCCGACGGCCCCCGCGCGCAATGACCGACGATCATTACTTAGGCTTTGTGTGTGCCTCGTAGAGCCAAGATTGTCTGTACCCTCGGCCCGGCAACCAGCTCGCCGGAGAACGTCCGGGCCCTCATCGACGCGGGAATGGACATCGCCCGCCTGAACTTCTCCCATGGAACGCACGAACAGCACGCCGCGGTCTACGCCCGGGTGCGCGAGGCGGCGGAGGCCGCCGGGCGCAACGTCGGCATCCTCGCCGACCTCCAGGGCCCGAAGATCCGGCTGGGCACCTTCGCCGACGGCAAGGTCACCCTCACCCCCGGTCAGCGGTTCACCATCACCGTGCGCGACGTGCCCGGCGACGCCGAGCAGGTCGGCACGACCTACTCCGACCTACCGGCGGACGTCTCCGCCGGTGACCGCATCCTCGTGGATGACGGCCGGCTCGTCCTGCAGATCGAGGGCGTCACCGAGACCGACGTCCACACCATCGTGATCATTGGTGGCCCGGTCAGCAACCACAAGGGGATGAACATCCCCGGCGCCGCCCTGACGGTGCCCGCGATGAGCGACAAGGACGGCGAGGACCTGCGGTTCGCCCTCCAGCTCGGGGTCGACATGATCGCGCTGTCGTTCGTGCGCAGCGCCGCCGACATCAAGTCCGTCCATGCGATCATGGACGAGGTCGGTATCCGCCTCCCCGTCCACGCCAAGATCGAGAAGCCGCAGGCGGTCGAGGCCCTCGACGGCATCATCGAGGCCTTCGACGGCCTGATGATCGCCCGTGGTGACCTCGGCGTCGAACTGCCCCTCGAGGACGTCCCGCTGGTGCAGAAGCGGGCCGTCAGCCAGGCGCGGGAGCGGGCCAAGCCCGTCATCGTCGCCACCCAGGTGCTCGAGTCGATGGTCAGCGCGCCGCGGCCGACCCGTGCCGAGGCCAGCGACTGCGCCAACGCCGTCCTCGACGGCGCCGACGCGATCATGCTGTCCGCGGAGACCAGCGTCGGGGCCTACCCGATCGAGTCGGTCGCCACGATGGCGCGGATCATCGAGACCGCCGAGGCGGACCTGGGGCGCATCCCGCTGCTGCGCACCGAGCCGCGCACGCTCGGAGGGGCGCTCGCCCAGGCGGCCACGTCCGTCGGCAACGCCGTCGGCGCGCGGTACCTCGTCGCGCACACCCTGTCGGGGGACACCGCCCGCCGGCTCGCCCGCTACCGCAGCGAGGTCCCGGTCCTCGCCTTCACCCCCATCCCCGCCGTGCGCAACCAGATGGCGCTGTTCTGGGGAGTGGAGACCTTCGTGGTTCCGTTCGCCGAGAACACCGACGAGATGGTCCGCCAGGTGGACACCGCGCTGCTCCAGGTCGGCCGCTGCCGGCCGGGTGAGCTCGTCGTCGTCGTCGCCGGCACCCCGCCGGGCGTGGCCGGGATGACCAACACGATGCGCGTGCACCGGATCGGTGAGGTGATCTGACGGGTGCCCTGACCCGATACACCCGTTCCGTCCCCCGTCGGGCGGCTGTCATGATGTGACCTGTCGCATCCGCTGCCTGAGCCGGTGTTCCGCCCGCGGCGGATCGCGCCCCGCGGGGATTGGTGGCGTCCCCCGTTGGGAGGGGACGCCACACGCCAGGTGGACATCAGGGAGTGGTCGGATGGTGGCACAGGGGTCGGAACCGGACGCTCAGCAGTCGACCGAGCGGTCGACACCGGCCGCGGGCGGCAGCGGGGGTGGCGGATCGCCCAGCCCCCGCTCCGGCCAGGACGCGCGACCGACCCCGGCAGGACCGCCCGAGTCGCGGCCCGCCGAGCCACGGCAGGCGCAACGGCGCCCGGGCCAGTCACCGCCGGCCCAACCACAGCCGGTCGGCTCCCCGCCGGTCCGCTCCCAGCCGGTTCAGCCACGATCGGGCGAGCCGCCGCGGTCCCGGGGCGTACCGCCCCGCGTCGCGGCGCCACGCTCGACCCCACCGCCTGCTCCCGCTCCGCCGTCGCCGACCAGGTCGTCGCCCGCGCCCGCGGCATCCACACCGGCACCGACCGGGACGCCTGGGACGGCACGCGCCGCGGGGGCGGCCGCCGCCGGGACACCCCACCGGGGAACGCCAGGATCAGCCGACCCGCGCCAGCAGGCGTCGGCTGGTCCAGCGGCAGCACCGCCTCCCGCAGCGGCATCGTCCCGCGCAGCGCCGCCGGCTAGGTCAGCACCGCCGGCTCGGTCAGCGGCGCCTGCCAGACCGGTAGGACCTGCCCGGTCAGCGGCATCGTCCGCGGCACCCATCCCGTCCGCGGCGCCCCCGCCGCCAGCAGCACCCCCCGCACCGGCAACATCTTCGGCGCCAGCGCCCTCGTCGGCGTCAGCATCATCCCCACCAGCGGCGCCATCCCGACCAGCGGCGTCCTCGTCGCCGCCAGCGGCGCCATCCTCGGCGCCGGTCGGCTCGCCGCGGCAGGGTAGCCCTCCGCCGTCGCGGAGCCCGGTGCAGCCGGCCGCGGCCGGTTCGGCTGGGGCCGCGGTGAAGGGAGCGGATCGGGCCTCCGACTCCGCGAGCTCGACACCGCCGCGGGCGAGCGCGGGAGACTCCCGCTCCATAGAACAGCGCGGTATGCCGATCCGCTCGCAGCCCGCTGGTAGTGCGGCCTCCGCGGGCTCCGGAACCCCGTCGCTGCGCATCCGTCCGGCCGCGGCCGCCCCCGGGCAGGCGTCCTCACCGGTGTCGCCCGCGGCGCGGGCCACGCCTGGAAGCCCCGCCTCTGCGCCGCCACCCGCTTCCGCCAACCGGCCACCCCCTTCTGCCAACCGCCTGGCCGCACCGGCGATGCCGGGCTCCGCGGGCAGATCCGCTTCGTCAGGCGCACCTGCCGCACGGGCCACACCGTCCGGCTTCGCGTCGGCGTTGGCCGGGTCCGTCTCGCCCGCGACGCCGGCGTCGGCTGGTAGTTCACCGAGCCCGGCGCCGCCGACGGGTCGTTCCGTCCCGGGGACACCCGGTTCCGCGGAACCGCCCCCCGCGTCGTCGGGACATCCCGCGTCGTCGGCGCACCCCGGGGAGGCGGTGCAGCCGGGGGGGCGGGCGGTTCCCGGTCGGGATGCTCCTGTCGCACCCGGTACCGCGCGGCCGGACACCGGGTCGGCGCCGGCCGCCACGGGGACGTCAGCCGTCACGGGGACGCGGGCCGTCAACACCAGGGTGGACGAGCGGAGCCGGGCACGGCCCGTCTGGTTCGATCATGACGTCTCGTTGCCCGGCACCACGCCGGCCAGTGCGCTGGCCGGGCCCGCGTCGCCAGGGCAGCGTCCCGGCGGCGAGCAGTCACAGGTCGACTGGTTCGGCGCGCGCCCGGCGGAGGCCCCCCAGGCCGCCCCGAGCGGCCCCGCGGTCGCCGACCAGCAGACGGTCAGCCACCGGCGGACCGAACAGCCGTCGCTGGACCCGCCGACCATGCAGGTGGCGCTACGCCGGGAGCCGGCGCCGGCGCCGGCCGCGGACGCCCCTTCGACGTCGGCGCTGCGATCCGCGGAGCCCGTCCGGTCAGTGGAGACCACCCTGGCCTCGCCTGTGGCCGATTCCCGGAGCCCGGCCCGGGAAGCGGCTCGGATGCTCGCCCGCGAGCCTCGCTCGGACACCGCGCAGCCCGCCGGTGGCGCGGATCCCGCCGAGGGGCGGCGACCATCCAGTTCGGCTCGGGACCACCGGGAGACAGCTCGTGACCGGGACGGGGCCCGCGACCAGGACGGGGCCCGCGACCGAGATGGGGCGCGCGACCGAGATGGGGCTCGCGACCGAGACGGTGCGCGCGCGCCGCGGCCCGCCGGCTCGACGGCGACAGCGACGGTGACGGTGCCCGAGCCGGCGGCGAAGTCGGTTCCGGCCACGGCGCCCGAGCCGGTGGCGACCGTCGCGGAGCCCGCGTCGGCGGTGTCGACGCCGGTGCGGGTTCGGCCGGTGGCGGCGTTGGCGGTGCTGGTGGGGGCGATCGGTGCGGGCGCCGGCAGCGTGATGCCGTGGAGTTCGCTGTCCGACGGTGAGCAGGTCCGCCAGTTCAGCGGGGTCGAGGTGGGCGACGGCCGGGTCGTGCTGGTGCTGGCCGTGGCACTGGCCGCGGTGGCGCTCTCCCGGCTGGCCTACCGGCCGTTCGGCGCTGGCCGGGTCGACATCGTGTTCGTCCGGCTGAGCGCGGTGGCGATCGTGGTGCTGACCGGCCTGGACCGGATGTACGGGCCGCCGACGCTGGCGTCCTTCCGGGCGGTCTCGGCCGATGCGATCATCATCGCCCCGCACAGCGGCCTCACGCTCGCCCTGGTGTCGGGGGTCCTGGCGCTGGCCGGTAGCGCGGCGCTGCAGGTTCGTCCCCCGGGACGGACCGGGGCGGACGGCGGGAAGTCCGCCCGTTCGTGACGAGCCGGGCCCGTGCCGGTGCGATCGTCGGCGCGGCGTGGTACTACCGTCAGGGGCGGTCGCGAGGCTCCCCGTCGGCGTCGTCGGACGGTGGTGGGTGGTGACCGATCAGCCGCGTAGCCCCTGGGCACGCCCCACGGCGCCCGCGCACATCGACCAGCCCGGGCGTCCAGCGTCGGTGGCCGATACACCCGAGGGCGGTGGGGATCGCGCAGCCCAGGTGGCGGCGGACCTACGCGCATGGCGAGCCAGGGCCGCGGCGACCGCCAATCCGGTCTGGGCGCGTGACGGCGCGGCCGAGACACGTGGGCCCGACTGGGTGAACGTGGCGACTCCGCTGATCGCGGCCCCCTGGGAGCTGCCCACCACCGGGGAGGATGGCTCCGGCGCGCCGCCGGCGGCCACCGAACGGCTTGGCGAGACCCGGCCGGCCGCGCGCCGTCGGGGCCTGCTGGCTGGGCCGGTGGCGATGGGGGCCGGTCTGGGGGTGATCGTCGCGTCCGGGATGAGCTGGGCGACGGTGCGGGCCTACGGGTTCATCGAGTTCTCGCTGCGGGGCACCGATCCGGGCCAGCATGGGCGGCTGACCGTCCTCCTCGGGATTCTCGCCGTGCTCGCGGGGCTGCTGCTCACCGGCCGCCGCGCGCAGTGGGGTCGGCTGCTGGCCAGTGTGGCGGGGCTGATGGTGGCCGTCACGGCGATCATCGACCTGACCCGGTTGGGCGGGTCCGGTCCGTTCGAGGACTCCGGGTTGGACGCGAGTGTCACCGTCGGGCCCGGGGTGTGGCTGGTGTTGGTCTGTGGGCTGCTGGTGTCCGCCGCGGGTATCGCCAAGCCCCGCGCGTACCGGAGAAGACCCCCATCAGGGGGACTCCCGGGAGCGGGAATGTGGGGTCATGACAGCAACCATGACCATCAGGCACGATAAACGAGGTCAAGGGCGCACGGGGGGAACGGCCGGGCGCGGTCGGGGGACACGCCGGGTTCGTTCAGCCTTTGACCCCAACACGCGCCCTCCCGTTCTGCGGGAGGTAGCGCGCGGGCGCGTACCGGGCACGGGGATCCGGTATGCGTCAGCCGATGGGCGCTGGCATGGGGGTGCCAGCGCCCATTCGACTTTCTGTCGCCCTGTCGGGCGACGGCCGGCCGGGGCGGCGGTCAGTCCTGGTCGAGGTGGCCGTCCTCGATGGCGCGCTTGCGAAGGTCAATCTTGGTTCCGGCGTCTCGGCCCACGCGGCGGTACTTCTGGCGCACCCGGTCGATGTACTGCTTGGCGGTCTCCGCGGAGACCCCCATCCGGCGGGCGACGGTCTTGAGCGGCATACCGGTCGCGTACAGCCGCAGCGCCTCGGCCTCCTTGGGCGACAGCGCCGGGCGGTCCGGTGAGTCGTCGGTGAGCAGCAGGAACGCCAGCTGCGGGGAGACCCATCCACTACCCGAGGCCGCGGCCCGGATCGCCGTGGCCAGCCCCTGGACGTCATCGGTCTTCGGGACATAGCCGCAGGCGCCCGCGTGCATCGCCGAGCGCACGGTCGCCGCGGTGGCCGCGGCGCTGAACACGATGACCGCACGCTCGCCGGTCAGCAGCCGGCGGATGTTGTCCGGAGGTCGGGTGCCATCACCCAGATCAAGGTCGAGCAGGATGACCTGGGCCCGCGCGCCCGGCCCGTCCAGCAGGGCGTTGATGGACGGGGCCGTGCCGACGAGGTCGAGTCCCTCGACACCCTGGAGCAGATCGGCGAGTCCGTGCAGCACGATCGGGTGATCGTCTACCGCGGCAATGGTGATGGTGTCAGCAACTGGCGTGCCGTCCTCTGAGCTCATGCTGATCCAGTCGATCATCCCGGCCGAGCGACCGGACGGCGGACCCGCCACCGGCAGCTTTGGGCGTCTGTGCCCGCAGGGTGGGAACGTGGGGGCGCTCCCGCGTTGCGCGGACGGTCGGGGCCCATCCGTGCAACGCCCACTATTTCAGCAGATCCCTACCGGACGTCACCTGTCGGTACGCGTTTGCGTAACGGGATCGAAGTGCTCCCCCGCGGCGCGTTCGGCGGGAACTCAGGCGACGAGGGCGGCCAGGGCCTCGGCCAGACGCTCGAAGTCGCTCGCGGTGTTGTAGCTGTGGGCGCTGGCACGCAGCAGTGGGCCCCGCAGCTCACGCGCGCGGACCGTGGGAATGGCGCTGGTGAGCACGCCGTGTTCGCGCAACAGCCGGTCGCGCACGGCGAACGGGTCCAGGCCCGGCGGTGGCCGCAGCGTGATGATGGCGCTGGCGGTGTCGGCCGGCTCACGGACCTGGAAGCCGCCGGCGCCGGCCAGAATCCGCCGACCCTGCGCGGCCAGCGCCGCCACCCGCGCGAACACCTGGTGCGGTCCGGCGTCGACGAGGTCGGCGAGCGCCGCCGCGAGGCCGATGTGGGCCGTCACCGACGCCTCGCCGACGCTGATCCGCGCGATGCCGGGCAGCGGACGTGGTGCCGTGCCGGCCACGCTCTCGGCGCTGTACAGGCTGGGCACGCCGATACCGAGCCGGTCGGCCAACCCCGGGCGCAACGCGATGAAACCGGCTCCCCGCGGGCCGCGCAGCCATTTACGGGACGTCCCGACATACGCGTCGGCTCCGATGCCGGTGGTGTCGAGCTGACCGGCGGACTGGGCGACGTCGACGACGAGCCCCACCCCGGCCGCGGCGCACCGCCGGCCCAGCGCGGCGGCCGGCTGCACGATTCCCCGCTGGCTGGGTACCTGCGGGAAGACGACCAGGTCGAGATGCTCAAGCCCGCCGCCACCGCCACCGCCACCGCCGCCACCGACGCCGCGCCCGCCCGCGGTGGCGGCGGGCAGGCCGTCACGGTCGAGGGCGTCGAGGTCGATGATGCCGTCCGCGTCCACCGGCAGGTCGTGCAGGGTGGCGCCGATCCGGGCGGCGAGCGAGGCCAGCAGCAGCTGGTTGGAGCCGTACTCGCTGGGCACCACCCCGATCCGCGCGCCGGCGCGCAACGGCCAGGCGTGCAGCAGCGTGGCGAACGCGTCGCTGGCACTGTGCCCGAACACCACATCCTCGGCCCGCGGGCCAGGACCGAGCAGGTCGGCGAGGGTCGCCCGGGCGGTCCGCAGGACGTCCCCGGCCGCGGCCTGCGCGGTGTACGCCCCCAGCCGGCCCTCCTCGGCCAGAAACGCCGTCTGCGCGGCGACGCTCGCCGGGCTCATCCGCGCCGCCCCGGCCGCATCCAGATGGACGACCTGTCCGCCGGTCACCGCGAACCGCCGATCACCGCGAACCGCCGGTCAGCTGGCGTGGTCCGGGACGACCTTGGCGACGATGTGTTCGGCGATCGCCAGGGAGGCGGTGGCACCGGGCGACGGGGCGTTGCGCACATGGACGACCCGGTCGGTGTGGGCGAGCACGAAGTCGTCGACGAGGCTGCCGTCGCGGGCGACCGCCTGGGCCCGCACCCCGGCCGGGCCGCGCACGACGTCGTCGCTGCGCAGATCGGGGACGTAGCGGCGGGCCTCGGCGACGAACGCCCGCTTGCTGACGGTGTGCAGGACCTCCTTCGCCCCGGTCTTCCAGTGGGTGCGGGCCATCTTGTGGAAGCCGGGCCAGCCCAGGGTGCGACGCAGGTCGGCGGCGTTGAGCGTGGCCACGGTGTAGCCCTCGCGGGCGGTGGCGAGCACCGCGTTCGGGCCGACGAGGACCTCACCGTCGATGCGCTTGGTCAGGTGGATGCCCAGGAACGGGTAGCGCGGGTCCGGCACCGGGTAGATCAGGCCGCGGACCAGGTCGCGGCGCTGCGGGCGCAGCAGCCAGTAGTCGCCGCGAAACGGGACGATCTGCGGCGACGGGTCCTCGCCGGTCAGCGTCGCGACCAGATCGGACTGCAGGCCCGCGCAGGTGACAAGCAGGTCGAACGGGCCGATCCGCTCGGTGGCCTGCGACACCCGTCCGCTGTCGTGCGCGGCGGTCGCCCGGGTGCCGTTGGGCCGGGACCGGGCCGAGGCCCGCACCGTGAGGGTCAGGTGCACGCCGTCGGGCCGCTCGTCGACGCCGACCACCTCGGCGCCGGTGCGCACCGCCCCGCCCGCGGCGACGATCTCGGTGCGCAGCGCCCGCGCCACCCCGACGTAGTCGACGATCGCGGTGGTGGGGGAGTGCAGGGCGGCGACGCCGCGGGCGTGCGGTTCGATCGCGCGCAGGCCGGCGGCGTCCAGCATCCGTGTGCCCGGCACACCGTTGGCCGCCGCGCGCCGCTCGATCTCGGCGAGCCGCTCGAGTTCGCTGTCGTCCACCGCGACGACGATCTTTCCGCACTCGGAGTAACGGACATCGTGCGCCGCGCAGAACTCCCGCAGCAGACCGACGCCACGCCGGCACAGCGTCGCCTTCAGCGAACCGGGGACGTAGTACAGCCCGGCGTGCACGACACCGCTGTTGCGCCCGGTCTGGTGACGGGCGACATCCGGCTCCTTCTCGAACACGGTCACCGTGGCCTCGGGCTCGACCTGCCCGAGTCGCCGGGCGACCGCGAGCCCCAGAATGCCGCCACCGATCACCGCGATACGCCGCGTCACGCCTGTCCCCTCACCCTCACCTCACCCACACCCGACGCGCCGACGCTACCGTGACCGTCAGCCGAAGAAGTGGCCGGGCGGGTCGGCCCGGTCGGTGCGCGAACGCGGCACACCGCGCAGCGCGTCGGTGAGGGTGCGCGCGGTGTTGACCAGCGGCACATGGCTGAACGCCTGCGGGAAGTTGCCGGTCATCCGACCCAGCCGCGGGTCGTACTCCTCGGCGAGCAGACCCACGTCGTTGCGCAGCGACAGCAGCCGTTCGAACAGTTCCTGCGCCTCCTCCACGCGGCCCGACAACGCGTAGTTGTCGGCGAGCCAGAACGTACAGGCGAGGAACGCGCCCTCACCGGCGGGCAGACCGTCGACGGCACCGTCCTCGGCGGTCGGGTAGCGCAGCACGAACCCGTCCTCCATCAGTTCGCGTTCGATCGAGGCGACCGTGCCGACCACCCGCGGGTCGGTCGCCGGCAGGAAGCCGACCAGCGGCATGTAGAGCAGCGCCGCGTCCAGTTCCCGGGAGCCGTAGAACTGGGTGAACGTGCCGCGGTCGTGGTCGAAACCGCGGGCGCACACCTCGGTGTGGATCTCGTCGCGCAGCGCCGACCAGCGTTCGACCGGGCCGGGCAGCCCCGACTCGACGATGCCCCGCACCGCCCGGTCGGCGGCGACCCAGGCCATCACCTTGGAGTGCACGAAGTGCCGCCGTGGCCCGCGGACCTCCCAGATGCCCTCGTCGGTCTTGCGCCAGCCGGTCTCGAGGAAGTCCATCAGCTTGGTCTGCAACGGCCAGGAGTCGTCGCCGTGGGCGGGGGCGCCGCCGAGACCCGACAGCGGCGCACCGTCGACGCTGACCAGGCCGCTGACGCCGGGACGGCGCCCGGCGACGGCCACCCGGGCGACGTGCAGCGCGTCGAGGACCTCGCCGTAGACGTCGAGCTGGAACTGGTCGACGGCGGCGTTGCCGACCCGCACCGGCGAGGACTGCTCGTAGCCGGGCAGCCACGGCACCTCGTACTCGGGCAGTCGGCGCTCACCGGCGACGCCGTACATGATCTGCACCCGGGACGGGTCGCCGGCGACCGCGCGCAGCAGCCACTCCCGCCACGCGGTCGCCTCGCTGGTGAACCCGGCGTCGAGCAGGGCGAGCAGGGTGATCGTGGCGTCGCGCAGCCAGCAGTAGCGGTAGTCCCAGTTGCGCACCCCGCCGATGTGCTCGGGCAGCGAGGTGGTGACGGCGGCGACGATGCCACCGGTCGGCGCGTACGTCAGTGCCTTCAGCGTGATCAGCGAGCGGCGCACCGCGGGCTGCCACTGGCCGTCGTAGGTGCAGCCGGCCATCCAGTCCGACCACCACGCCTCGGTGAGGGTGATCATGCGGCGGACGTCCTGCGCCGGCGGGGTGGCCTGATGCGAGGGGGTCCAGGTCAGCGAGAACGGCACCGACTGGCCGGCGGCCACGCCGAACTCGGCGTAGGTGGCCATGTCGTGCCCCTCCATCGGGGCGGTGGTGCGCAGCGTGATGGCGTCGGGCCCGGCGACCGCGGCGATCGTGTGCTCGTCCACCCGGCGCACCCACGGCACGATCGAGCCATAGTCGAAGCGGAACCGGGTCTCCGAGCGCATCCGTACCGAACCCTCGAGGCACTCCACCAGACGCAGCACGGTGTGGCTGCCGGCGTGCGGGAACATCGCGTCCACGATGCGCACCGTGCCGGACGCCGTCGTCAGGTCGGTCTCCAGCACCAGGGTGTCGCCCCGGTAGCGGCGGCTGACCCCCAGCACCGGTTCGACCGGCGCGATCTGCCAGTGCCCGTGGTCAGGGTCGCCCAGCAGCGCCGAGAAGCAGGCCGGCGAGTCGAACCGTGGCAGGCACAGCCAGTCGATCGAACCATTGCGCGACACCAGCGCGGCCGAATGGGTGTCGCCTATCAGCGCGTAGTCCTCGATCAGGGATGGCACGGCCGGTTCCTCGCTCATGTGGGCGCGATCGGTGGGGCATGATCGACGGTGTGGGTGGCTGCACAAAGGCGTTCACCATACGAAGAGCGCCGGGCGGCTACGTTGGGGGTCTGGATTTCAGCGTGGTCCGGTCGTCATCCGGACCACATTTCTTTCCCCCGCGTGACAGGAATCACATCGTGGCCGTATCGTCGCCGAGCGCCGTCGGGCGCGTCTGGCAGTACGTGTGGGACCCGCAGCGTCGCCTGGCCGCGGTGGGTGTGGCCCTGGCCGCCATCGGCCTGATCGCGTTCGGGGTGTACGCGTCGGTGAGTGGCCCGCCGCCGTTGCAGGAGGCGGTGGTGTACTTCGACACCGACGCGACGAAGGCGCAGAAGGACGCCGTGCGCGCCGCCTGCCCCACCGTCGGCAAGGCCCGCCAGGAGCCGCCGGACCGCAACAACCTCGCGACCAGCCGCGTCTACCCGCTGCGCTACAACGTCAGCGAGGCCACCACCGAGGACCGGGCCAGCCTCTACGCCTGCATCTACCGCCAGCCCGGTGTCAGGGGTGTGAACCAGGAGACCCAGGGGCAGTAGCCGCCCCACCGGCCCGCTCCTGATGCCCGTCCTGCTCCTGTTGCCCGGTGTGCTCGGTGTGCTCGGCGTGCTCGCGGCGTTCGAGGAGCTCGGCCGGTGTGGGCTGACCGTGTTCGCGGGCCTGGTGGGCCTGCCACAGGCTGACGACCATCGTGGCGAGCACGACCAGGCCGCTGAAGATGATGCTGCCGCCCGTCCACGGCCCGGACGCGGGCAGGCCGTCGTCGAGGGCCCACCAGAGGCCCGCGGCGACCATCCCGAGGCCGAACAGGATCGTGAACACCGAGTACAGCGGCCGCCCGGCGGCCTGATCGGCGAGGTCGGCGGCCTTGGTGCGCGCCTGCTCGAAGCGGCTGCGCGCCCACTCGTACTCCAGGCTGAGGATGAAGAACCCCAGCGCGACCACGAGGAACCCCGGCCCGGGCAGCACGAGCATCGCGATGCCCACGCCGAGCACGGCCACACCCAGCACGGTCACGGCGATCCGGCGCAGCAGCCGGGCACTTCCGGAAAACACCTCGGGTGACTCCCTGTCGGACGGCGGACCGGACGGCCCGTCCTGGACCTACCAACGCAGGACGCCCCGCAATCGTGGCACTGATCTCGTCGCACCGCGCTGACCTGGGCCGTCCGCACCGCTGTCGGGTCAGGTGGGCAGCGTCCGATGCCACATGGGGGACAGCGCCGGACGATCCGCGCGAACTATGTGCGTGCGCCGGTCGTTGGCTAGGGTCACAGCCGGGCTGTGGCGGTGCCTGGCCGGGACGCCACACGCGTGCCCCCGGGCCGGAACGCGACCGGTCGGGGCACAGTCGGGTCATCCAGTCACCAGAACTCCCACGGCGGAGTGGGCGAGGACGTGCGAGAGGGTTGCTGTGGACATTGAGGAGACGGCGTTGCCTGGTATCGGGCTGCGCCACGACTTCCAGACTCGGGGCGGCCGGCGGGTGGGTGTGGTCTCCCATCATCATCATGGCCGCCGCGACATCGTTCTCTACGACGCGCAGGACAGCGACGCCGTGGGCGAGTGCGTCACACTGACCGCGGAGGAAAGCGACATCCTGTCCGAGCTGCTCGGGGCTCCGCGCTTCGTCGAGAAACTGGCCGACATCAGCAAGGTGTTCGCCGGGCTGGTCGGCGAACAGATCACCATCACCCCGGGTTCGCCGTTCGCCGGCCGGCTGCTCGGTGACACCCAGGCCCGTACCCGCACCGGCGCGTCCATCGTCGCCGTGGTGCGTGACCACATCGTGCAGGCGTCACCGCGACCGGACTTCCAGTTCGAGGCCGGGGACATCGTCGTGGTCGTCGGGACGCCGGAGAACACCGCGTCCGTCGCGACGTTGCTCCGAACCGGTTGACGGCGGACGGCCGCCGCGAGTGCACGCGACAACCACGATCTTCATCGAGCTCGGGGCAGTTCTGTTCTCCCTGGGCGTCCTGGGACATCTGGCCATCCGGGTCGGCATCTCACCGATCCCCCTCTACCTGCTCGGCGGGCTCACCGTCGGGCATGGTGGGGTCATCTCGCTCGGGGCGAGCGAGGAGTTCATCCAGATCGGCGCCGAGATCGGCGTCGTGCTGCTGCTGCTCACCCTCGGACTCGAGTACACCGCCAGTGAGCTGATCTCCGGGCTGCGCCAGGCGGCTCCCGCCGGGGTGCTGGACCTGGTCCTCAACGCGCTGCCCGGCGTCGTCGCGGCGTTCATCCTGGGCTGGGGGCCGACCGCCGCGGTCGTGATGGGCGGTGTCACCGCGATCTCGTCGTCCGGGATCATCGCGAAGGTCCTCGGCGACCTGGGTCGACTCGGTAACCGGGAGACGCCGGTGGTCCTGTCGGTCCTGGTACTCGAGGACCTGGCGATGGCCGTCTACCTGCCGGTGCTCACCGCGCTGCTGGCCCATCAGACGTTCGCCCGCGGCTCGCTGACCGTCGCGATCGCGCTCGGCCTGCTGGTCGCCGTGCTGTACCTGGCGGTGCGCCACAGCGACAAGGTGACCCGACTGGTCTTCGACCCGAAGGCCGACCGCAACGACGAGATCCTGCTGCTGCGGGTGCTCGGCTTCGCCCTGCTGGTCGCCGGACTGGCGCAGAGGATGCAGGTCTCCACCGCGGTGGGCGCGTTCCTGGTCGGTATCGCGCTGTCCGGCCCGATCGCCGAGGGCGCGGCGGAGGTGCTCAGCCCGCTGCGGGACCTGTTCGCGGCGGTGTTCTTCGTGTTCTTCGGCATGCAGACCGACCCCGAGTCGATCCCGTCGGCGCTGCTGGCCGGTTCGCTGCTGGCCGTCGCCGGCGTCACCACGAAGATGATCACCGGCTGGTGGGCGGCGCGACGCGCCGGGATCGCCACGATGGGCCGCTTCCGCGCCGGCGCGGCCCTGGTCGCCCGCGGTGAGTTCTCGATCGTCATCGCGGGCCTTGCCGTCGCCGCCGGCATCGAACCGAAACTGGGCCCGCTGGCCGCCTGCTATGTGCTGCTGATGGCGATTATCGGCCCGCTGGCCGCCCGGTTCGTCGAACCGGTCACCCGCGCCACCCGCAAACGCCTGCTCGCGCGTACCTGAGCCGCTCTCGCCCGCCGCCCCTGGCCCCGGCGGCGACGCTCCGCGGCGGGGACCGCTCACCACCGCGGCGATGTTTGGCAGGATGCGGCCCATGAGCGGTCTTCTCGAAGGTAAACGCATTCTCGTCACCGGCGTCCTCACCGAGGCGTCGATCGCCTTCAGCGTCGCCCGCATCGCCCAGGAACAGGGCGCCCGGGTGGTCCTCTCCGGCTTCGGCCGGGGCCTGTCCCTGACCCGACGCATCGCCCGCCGGCTGCCCACCGAGGCTCCCGTCGTCGAACTGGACGTCACCGACGAGGAGCAGCTCGGCAGCCTCGCCGAGCGGCTCCGTGAGCACGTCGACGGCCTGGACGGCGTGATGCACGCGATCGGTTTCGCCCCCGAGTCGGTCCTCGGCGGCAAACCGTTCGTCGAGGCGGCCTGGTCCGAGGTCGGCACCGCGTTGCAGGTGTCCACCTGGTCGTTGGCCTCGCTGACCCGCGCGACCCTGCCGCTGTTCGGCGAGCGGGCCTCCGTCGTCGGCCTCGACTTCGACGCCTCGGTCGCCTGGCCGTCCTACGACTGGATGGGCGTCGCCAAGGCGGGGCTGGCCTCCGCCGCCCGCTACCTGGCCCGCGACCTCGGGCCGCGTGGCGTGCGGGTCAACCTCGTCGCGGCCGGCCCGCTGCGCACCATGGCGGCCAAGTCCATCCCCGGTTTCAGCCAGTTCGAGGACGTCTGGGACGGCCGTGCCCCCCTCGGCTGGAGCGTCCACGACACCACCCCCGCCGCCCAGGCCTGCGTCGCCCTGCTCTCCGACTGGTTCCCGGCGACGACCGGCGAGATCGTCCACGTGGACGGGGGAGTCCACGCCGTCGGCGTCTGAGAGCGGACGTCAGCGCCCGCTGGTCTCGTCCAGGAGGTCCAGGGCTGCCCCGATGATCGTCTCCAGGGGGACGGGGGCGTCCCCGGGCCCCGGCGGTTCGGTGCCCGGGGCCGGCGCGGCCGATCCGAGCGTGGCGATCGGATCGCCGTGCACACCGGCCAGGAAGGCCAGCGAGCGGGGATCGCCGTCGACGACGGTGACCAGCGGGGTGCGTCGCCGCGCCGGCAGGATCTCGCCCAGCAACGCGTCGGAGCCGTCCTGGAGCCCACGCCGGGCCTGCAGCGCGGCGAACACCGCGTTCGGCGAGGTGAGACACACGACGCTCACCTCGCGGCGCAGGCCCGCGCACAGCCGGGCCGCCGCACCCAGCACCTCCGGCAGCACCGCCCCGACGCCGACCAGGGTGAGCACCGCGTCCGGGCCGCCCTCGTAGAGCCGGTAGCCGCCCGCGAGAGCCAGGGCGTGGCGCTGGCGCAGGGCGACCGGATCGCTCGGCAGCGCGGCCAGTCGCTGGTCGATCGGACGTGCGCTCAGCCGCAGCAGGCTGGACACACCGCCCGGTCGGCCCAGCTGACCGAGGCCCGCGAGCAGGCACCAGGCGAGATCCTGGGCGAACGCCGGCGTCCACACCGCCGCCACCCGCTCGGGCACCCCGTCGCCACCGCCGAAGGCCAACGCCCGGGACGCCGGGTCAAGACCGGTGTCGGCGACGGCGAGCATGCTGCGCGCGTCCCCGCTGCCGGCCGCGAGCCACCCCGGCAGCACCTGGCCCGCGGCCAGTTCGTCGGCGACCCCGATCGGCAGCAGCGGAAGTCCCTGCCGGCTCCACGCCACTCCCAGGGACGCCAGCACCCCGCCGAACGCCGGCGCCGACAGCCCGCCGGCCACATGCCGTCCGGCCGCGGCCAGCCAGTTGGCGAGGATCGGATCCGCGGCGCGGGTGCTGACGGTGACCACCGCCGTCGCGGCCTGCGGGGCGAGCGCGGGCAGATCGCGCAGCAGCTGGCCGAGCGCCTCCTGGGTGGAGCTCACGCCGTCGGCGCGCCGATCGACGTGCCCCGGCACGGGTGCGGCCGCGCGGGGGGCGATCGGCGCGCGGTCCAGGTAGGTGCCGACATGACGGGCCAGCCGGCGCGCCCCCGGCGTCCACGGCACGGGCGCCAGCAGCGGCCCGGCCGCCGTCCGTCCCTCCTGGTTCCTCCCGCCCGCCACGGCTGCGGCCGGTTCGATGTCGGCCGGTTCGATGTCGGCCGGTTCGATGTCGGCCGGTTTGATGTCGGCCGGTTTGATGTCGGCCGGTTTGATGTCGGCGGCGTGGGCCGGGTGCTCGGGCCGGGTCTGGTCGCCGGGCCGGTCCAGCTCGGTGACCACATCGTCGGGGTGGTCCACATCGTCTGGACGGTCCAGGGCCGCGGGGCGGTCGGGGTCGTCGAGGTCGTCCGGGCTGGTGGGGGGTGCGTCGTCCGGGGTGAGCCGGTTGTCGGTGTAGGCGAACAGGACGGTGGGCCGGTCGCCGGCGACCTCGTCGAAGGCGTCGATGAGCAGCGGAATGTCGTGCCCACCGAGATCACGCAGGCAGGCGAGGATCTCCTCGTCGGGCAGCGTGTCGAGCAGTCGGCTGATGCCGACGCCCGCGGCGCCCGGGCCGGCCAGCCGGCGGCGCAGCTCCGCACCCCGGGTGTGCAGCAGCTCCTGATACTGCGCCGGGGTGAGCTGGTCGAGCCGAGCCATCAGCGCGGGACCGCCGGGCGCGCGGGAGAGCGCACCGAGCCGTCGACCATGCCGGACGGTGAGCACCTGCCAGCCGGCCGCCTCGAACATCCGCGCCGCCCGACCCGGCCCGCCGACGCCGCCGGACTCCCGGGCCGCACCGGTCGCGCCGGGCTGCCAGCCGTCCGAGATTCCGGTGCCGGAGACCAGCACGACCCAGAACAGCTCGCCCAGATGCGCGACCCGCTCGTCGGTGATCGACTCCCAGACGGACGGGTCCCGCAGCTCGGTGAAATCGATCAGGCAGATCTGTCGTCCGCCGGGGGTGTGGTCGAACCGGCTGCCGGCGAAGCGGTGCGCCAGCGCCGCCCAGACCGTGCCGCTGGGTCCGACATTGCCGCTGCCGAGCCGGCGCAGCGGACGCCCCGGACCAGCGACCGCCGCTGTCTGCGTCTCCCATGGCAGCGCCGCCGTGGCGGCCGGCGGTGCCACGGCCAGCGCGTCCGGTGACGGTGGCTGCGTCTCGCCGAGTGCTTCGTGCACCGCCAGCAGCAGGGGCGCGGTGTGCGGGGTGACGCTCACCCGGTCCTCGGCGCGCAGCGCGTCGAACCACAGCACGGTGGCCACACTGGACGCCGACGCCACCGCGGCCCGGTCCCGCCGGGCGTCTCCCGGTGAACGAAGCCCCGCCCGCACCCCGGCCTCGATGAGGGCGGCGGCCCGGCTGCGGAGTCGCCCGTCCAACGTGGCCAGGGCGGCCAGATCGAGGATGCCGTCCGGCGGACCGGGGACGGGCGCGGGCGGTGGCGGTGGCGGCTCGACCGGAGTGGAGGATCCGCCGCCGGGGTGGAGCGGGGAACCGTTGGCGGGCTGGGAGACGTCACGTGGGGTGAGTGCCGATGTCGCCATCTCGTCCTCGTTCTCACGGTAGGTCCCCGATCCGTTCTCACGGTCGGTCCCCGATCCCGGACCCCTGGGCTCCGGGTCGAGACTGGCAGGCCCCGGTTCCGGGCCGGCGGACCCTGGGTCCGGGCCGGCGACCGCGGGGGCGGTACTGGCCGGGGTCGGGGCGCGGCGGTCGGCTGCCGGGGTGGTGCTGGCGGGCCCGGTGGCGGAGTCGTCGGGTTCGCCCAGGGCGGCCTGGGCGGGAGGACCGTCGCCATCGGTGGCCAGGATCAGCTCCGGGTAGGCATGCGCCGACTCGAATCCTCGAGGTTCCGGTCTGCGAATGTTCGGCCTTCGTCCCACGGCGCAGCCCTCCCCATGTCCGGACGTGCGACGCGGGCCGGAGGTTGCCCGCCGGACTGGTCTCGCCGCTGGGTGTCCCGCCGGATGCGGACAGCCGCGTCCACCGTGCGGTGTTACGCACCATTTCAGCATCCGCAGTGGGATGCGGCGTCGCCGGCCGGCCGGCGACGCGTCCCGGGTGCGAGCGTGGACGGTCCGGCCCAGGCCGGCCGGGCGGCTACTATCACCGGTCATGGTCGAAAACGAAGGTCGCGTCGCTCTGGTAACAGGTGGTAACCGCGGCATCGGTGCCGCCTGCGCCGCCGCGCTCGCCGCCGCCGGCGAGCGGGTCGCCGTGGCCAGCCGTGGTGGCTCGGCCCCCGAGGGGATGCTCGGCGTCACCATGGACGTGGCCGATGCCGACAGCGTCGACAAGGCATTCGGCAAGATCGAGGCCGAGCTCGGCCCGGTGGAGATCGTGGTCTCCAACGCCGGCATCGTGCGCGACACCCTGCTCGCCACGATGAGCGAGGAGGCGTTCCACGACGTGATCGACACGAACCTGGTCGGCGCCTACCGGGTCGCCAAGCGAGCCACCCGCCCGATGATGCGGCTGCGCCGCGGGCGTCTGATCTTCATCTCGTCCGTCGTCGCGTCGATCGGTGGCCCGGGCCAGGCCAACTACGCGGCGTCCAAGGCCGGCCTCATCGGCTTCGCCCGCTCACTGGCCCGGGAGCTCGCCCCCCGCAACATCACCGCCAACGTCGTCGCCCCCGGCCCCATCCGCACCGACATGACCGACGCCCTCACCGAGGACCAGCGTGCAGCCCTGACCGCCGCGGTCCCCGGTAAGCGCATGGGCGACCCGCAGGACGTCGCCGCCCTGGTCGCCTTCCTCGCCTCCCCGGCCGCTGCCTACATCAACGGCGCTCTCATCCCGGTCGACGGCGGCCTCAGCATGGGCCACTGACCGCATCCGAGGCGCTGCTGGCCGCGGCTGAGGCGCTGCTGGTCGCGGCTGAGGCGCTGCTGGTCGCGTCCGAAGTGATGCTGGCTGCGTCCGGGGTGATGCGTCCGCTCGGGCCTCGGCAAGGTCGGGTCATGGCTACGCGGCCGTCCGTTATATGTCGATACAAGGTGATATAGACGGCAGTGCGTGTGCGGCGGCCGCTTGGCGAGCGCTCCGACGCCTCCGGAGCGAGGCCGTGATCATGGCATGCCGAGGGTTGTTCAAGGACTGAGGCCTCCGTGGACCGAACATCCCTCGGCATGTGGCCGAGCAACCCTCGGCGTGTGGCCGCGGCCCGGGGGCGGAGGGGTCTGGACGGAGAGCGGGGCATCCATCAGGCCATTGCTGCCACTCTTTGTCCGAGGATGGTAGCGCTAGGTGTATCAGTGGGCTCGGGGTGAGGCCGTCCGCTCCCCGGTGCCCGGGCTGGGATCGGGGCCGGGGCTGGGATCGGGGCCCGGGGTGGACCGTGGGGCGGGGGTCGGGGTGGGACCGGGGCCCGGTGTGAAACGTGGGACGGGGACCGGGGTGGAACGTGGGGTGGGTCTCGGTGTTGAGGGTGGGGCCTGGGGCAGGCCCGGGGGATGAGGCGTGGGGTTGGGACGCGGGGTGGAGTGGGGTGGGTCGCGAGGTGTGGCGGGTCCACTGGTCGACACGGTGGCGGGTGTGTGGCACCCGTCCGGGCCGTCGCGGGATCTGTGGACGGGTGCGTCGCGGCCCGGGCCGATATCGTGGAGGTGCAGGCCCGGCGCAGCCACGAGGAAGTGGGTCCGATGAGCGTGATTCGGGTGGAACCGCGCGGCGGCCGTGATTTCGACGTGACGGTCGCGGAGGAGACCCCGCCCGGGGTGAGCGGGTTGTCCTTCACCTATCGGGTGCGGGCTGATGACGCGGTGCTCGCCGCGACCGGTACCGCGGCCGATGATGAACCGGCCTTGTTGGCGTTGGTGCGGGTCTCGTTCGAGTATCTGCTCGCCCGCGAACCGGCGGGGTCGATTCTGCCGTCGTTCGAACTGTCCGTGATCGGCCGGTACTTCCCCACCTACCTGGCCGACATCGCCGATCGCGCGCCGCGATGACCCCGCGGGTGAGCGAGGCCACCGCCGATCGCGGGAGCGCCGTCGGTGCTGGCTGTCCGGTGCTGGGCGCGGGGCATCCGGGCGGGCGGGTGCCGGCCGGCGAGTTCGACGCGTTACTGGTGGTCTCCTTCGGCGGGCCGGAGGGGCCGGCGGATGTGTGGCCGTTCCTGCGGAACGTGACGGCGGGGCGCAACGTCCCCGAGGCACGTCTGGCTGTCGTCGCCGAGCAGTATCGGATGTTCGGCGGCCGTAGTCCGCTCAACGACCAGAACCGGGCGCTCGTCGCGGCGCTGCGCGAGCAGTTGCCGGACCTGCCCGTCTACTGGGGAAACCGAAACTGGGCGCCGTACCTGACGGACACCGTCGCCGAACTGGCCGCGGCCGGGGTGCGGCGGGTCGCGTGTTTCGTGACGTCGGCGTTCCCGTCCTATTCAGGATGTCGTCAGTACCGTGAGGATCTCGCCGGGGCCTTGGCGGCGCTGCCGGCGGATGTGCCGGTGCCGGAACTGGTGCCGTTGCGGCTGTTCTTCGACCATCCGGGATTCGTCGAGCCGATGGTCGACCACAGTGTCGCGGCGATCGCGCAGCTACCGGAGCCGGCCCGGGCCGACGCGCCTTTGCTGTTCACCGCGCATTCGCTGCCGTTGTCGCAGGCTCGTGCCAGTGGCCCGCACGGCCATGCCTATCCGCGGCAGTTGCGCACGGTCGCCGAACTCGTCGTCGCGGGTGTCGAGCGGCGCACGGGTGTCCGCCATCCGTTCGAGATCGTCTACTGCAGCCGCAGCGGTCCTCCCTCGGTGCCCTGGCTCGATCCGGACGTCGGTGACCGGCTGGTCGAGCTCGCCGGGCAGGGCGCCGCGGGCGCGGTGATGGTGCCACTCGGGTTCGTCAGTGATCACATGGAGGTCATTCACGACCTGGATGTGGTCGCCACCGGCCGGGCCCGTGACCATGGTCTGGCCGTGACCAGGGCGAGTACGGTGGGGACCGACCGACGGTTCGTGGCGATGGTGGGCGAACTGCTGGCCGAGCGGGCGGATCCGCGCGCCCCACAGCGTTCACTGAGCGCGTTCGGCCCCTGGCCGGATGTGTGCCCGCCTGGATGCTGCCAGCCCGCGTCACGCACCCGACCGGGAGCGAGTGCGGGTGAACAGGTTGGCGGGCGGCCGGAACCGGCGATACTGATCGGTGACGATGCAACCAGTTCGGCGACGCCGGCCGGCGACACGCGGCCCCTGCGCACCGGACGAGGGCAGGGACAACGGTAACGGAGCGATCGGAGATATGCAGCGTTTCGTGTTCGAATCCCCGGAGCGGTTCGTGGTGGGAACGGTGGGGCAGCCCGGCGACCGCAACTTCTTCCTACAGGCCGCCGGCCGCGGCCAGATCGTCACGGTCGGCCTGGAGAAGACCGAGGTCACGGCGCTCGCCGAGGGGCTGAACACGCTGCTCGGCCAGGTCGGCCAGACCCAGGGCATCTCCCTGCCCGCCGCCGCCGACGTCGAGATCGACCTGGCCCCGTTGGACGCTCCGTTCCAGGAGGACTTCCACCTCGGCCAGCTCACCGTCTCCTGGGACGGTCAGCGTGTGTTCGTCGAAGCCGCCGGGCTGTCCGGCGGGGAGCCGCGGCTGCCCGACAACGAGGACGAACTCGACTCGCTTCGGGTGGGTCTGTCGATTCGTCAGGCCCGCGCCTTCATCGAACGGGCCCGCACGATCGTCGCCGCCGGCCGTCCGCCGTGTGTGCTCTGCGGCCGCCCCGACGACCCCGGTGGCCACTTCTGCCCCCGACTGAACTGACGCTGCGAGCGTCACCGCCGGGCCGTCAACGCCGAGCCGTCGCCGCCGGGACCCACGCCCGCGCGGCTCGAGCGGGCGTGGGCGCTCAGCGGGGACGTCGGGCGGGCGGGTAGGCGGGGTCGAACGCGTCGTAGGCCGCCTCGTAGGCGCGGCGCACGGCGGCGGACAGCGAACGCAGCGCCGCCGTGCGGCGGGCGATCTCGCTGGCGGTGACGGCGGCGCCGTCGTCGCGGGCGGCGAGATCGAGCAGCGTGGAGAGCCGCTCCGCGCGGGCCAGCAGGGCGTGGGCGGCCGGCGGATGGCCGGGGCCCAGACCCGGGCCGGGTTCCTCCTCGCCGCGGTCACGCAACAGCGCGAGAACCTCCGGGCGGGCGCTGGCGATGTCCAGGGACAGCAACGCCGCCGTCGTCGAACGGATCGCGTCGGACAGTTCGTGTTCGGCGGCGCGCAGCCCCGCACCCGCCGGGGGGACCCGCGCGGCCCGCAGCACCCGCCAGTGCACCGACTCCAGCCGACCCTCCAGCGCCGGCCCGTGGACGACCACCCCGGGCACCAGCAGCAGCGGCGGGTTCGGCCCGAGGACGAGGATGGCCTCACCGGCGGTGATCGCGTCCCGGTTGACCTCGGGGGGTCCGGGCAGGCCGCTGGCGTCGCCCGGCGCGGGCAGGACGAGCCGGAGCCGCTCGGCACCGGCCGCGCGCAGCGCACCGAGGCCGAGCACCAGCGGCTCGTCGCCGAGGGTGTGCGGGGCCGCCTCACCACCGAACGCGCAGTGCACCTGGGTGATCACATCGTCCAGTCCGACCAGCCCAGCAAGCCACGCGTTGCCCCAACCGGTGAGGACGCCGGACCGGGGCGAGGCTGACAGGGCGGGAAGCACACGCACTACGGTAGGCAATCGTGGGCCGCTCAGGCGCGCCGAGGGTGGCTGAGCGCCAGATTTTCGTGCCGGAGTGCCTCCCACGGCCCGATCAGCCCATTACCGGCCGGTTTCACCGATGGATGTCCGGGTGCCCCCGCGGCGTGCGGCGCGTCGTCCGATGGCCGTCGTCCGCCGGCCAGGCATCGCCCGAGCAGCCACGGCATCCCGACCTGCACCAGCCACAATCCGTGCCGCAGCGTGCCGGGAGCGGCCGGGGCCGCGTCCGGTGCGGCGTCCGGTGCTCCGGCGAGGCCGACGCCGAGGGTCGAACCGGCGCCGTGTGCGCGGGCGGATCGGCCCGTTTCACCGCGCCCCTCGATGCGGGGTACCCCGGCAGGCGGCCTCCCGACGGTGAACGGGCCCGCGGCCGGCGGCGCCGCGGCCTGGCTGAGCCGGTGGGTGAAGGCCTCGGCGATGAGCTGATGTCCGTGCGGGCCGGGGTGGACCCGGTCGACGTCGAAGGTGGATCGCCGGCGCACCGCCGGATGATGGCCGAGGTCGACGACGAGCACTCCGGGATCGTGACGGGCGGTGGCCCACACCGCGGCGTTGAGCCGCCCGACCCGTTCGGTGAGCAGCCGGGCCAGGGGAGTGGGCAGGCGCAGCAGCCGCCCCGGGTCGGGCATCGTCGCCGTCAGCACGGTGGCCCCCTCGGCGCGCAGCCGGCTGACCGTCCAGACCAGGTCCTGGCGTAGCCGCAGGGCGTCGAACGAGGGCTTGAGCACGTCGTTCATGCCGGCGACGACGGTCGCCAACTGCGGTGCGCACTCGAGCGCGGCCGGTAGCTGGCGCAGCCGCACGTCCCGGGCGGTGGCACCGGTGGTGGCCAGGTTGGCGTAGTCGATCGTGCCCGGCGGGCCGAGCAGGTCGACGAACCGGGCGGCGAAACCACGTGGTGGCGCGGTCCCGCGATGCTCGCGGCCCATGGTCACCCCGTCCCCGAGGCCGACGGTGATGCTGTCACCCAGCGCGACGAACCGTGCCGCGGCCACCCTGACGCCCACCGCTGGGCCCTCAGGCCGCCAGCGGCGGCGCGGGTGGCGCGGGCGTCGGGGGTGGCGGTGCGGCACCGGCACCGGCACCGGCAGCGGCAGCGGCACCGGCAGCGGTGGCGGTGGCGTGGGGGGTGCCGGCGTGGCAGGCGAGGAAACCGGCGATCGTCGCGGCCCAGGTGAACTGCTCGGCGCGGGCACGGGCGGCATTGCGGCGGGCCGGCGGGGCGGGGGCGGCGAGCAGGTCGCGGACGGCGTCGGCGAAGGTGAAGCCGCTGCCGGCGGCGACCAGGCCGACACCGGGGGCCACCAGTTCGGCGACGGCGCTGGCATGGTGCGCCACGATCGGTGTGCCGCTGGCCAGCGCCTCGAGGGCGGCCAGACCGAAGGTCTCCACCGGTCCGGGGGCCAGCGCCACGTCGGCGCTGGCCAGCAGGCCGGCCAGGCGGGAACGGTCGGCCACGAAACCGAGGAACGTCACGGGCAGGCCCGCGGCGTGGCGTTCGAGGCGGGCGCGGGCCGATCCGTCACCGGCGATCACCAGCCGCACCGGCACCCGCCGACGGACCAGTTCGGCGACCGCGTCCAGGGCGAGATCGACCCGCTTCTCCGGCGAGAGCCGGCTCGCGACCACCAGCAGCGCCTCCTGGTCGCGGGCGAACGCGCGGCGCAGCGTCCGATCACAACGGTCCGGGTGGAAGGCGTCCAGTTCGACGCCGAGCGGGATGTGGCGCAGGTTCGGCGCGTGGATGCGGACGAACTCGGCGGCCGCCCACGCCGTCGTCGTCACCACCGCGTCGAAGTGCGCGGCCAGCGCGGTGTTCGCCCGGTCCGCCGTCGCGGTGGTCGGCAGCATGCCGCGCAGCGACCGGGGAGTCCAGGCGCCGAGCAGCCGGTCGAGCCGCTCGTGGCTGACCACCAGCGAGCGCACCCCGTTGCGTCGCGCCCACCGGCCGAGCCCGGCCAGCGTCGCCCGGTCGTGCACCTCCAGCCGGTCGGGTGCCTCGGCCTCCAGCAGCGCCGCCACCCGCCAGGGCTGACTGATCACCCGGTAGCCGGTCGAGCCCAGCCGGGGCGCCCGCACCCGCACCACCCGCGCGTGCGCGAGCTCCTCGACGCTGTCCCGCTCGCCGGGCAGGATCTGGATGACCTCATGCCCGGCGGCGGTGTAACCCGCCGCGAGCTGACGCAGAGTCGTCCGGATGCCGCCGGATGCCGGTGCGACGAAGTTCGCCGCCTGCACGATCCGCACGCCGACCACCTCTTTCTCCTCGCACGCCCGGCCCGGTCCGGACGGGTCCCGTCCATCCGCTGCGGCCCACGTGCTCCGTCATCCGCGCCGAGGAACCGTCCGGGTTCCCGACCCGGCCGCCCCCGGCCCGTCCACTCGTCGGCGTCGCCCGTTCAGCCCAGGACGTCGCGGTAGTGACCGAGCAGCTCGTCCCCGATCGCGCTCCACCCGCAGCCGGCCACCGACTCCTGGGCCGCCCGCGCCATCGCCGCGCGCCGCGCGGGATCACCCGCGAGCAGTGCCACCTGGCCGCGCAGCGCAGCCGGGTCCCCCGGGGTGTAGTGCAGACCGGTGCGGCCGTGCTCGACGACGTCCAACAGGCCGCCGGCCGCGGGCGCGACCACCGGCACACCGGATGCCTTGGCCTCCTGCGCCGCCTGGCAGAACGTCTCGTGCATGCCCGTGTGGACGAACACGTCCAGGCTCGCCACCGCCGCCGAGAGCGCGTTCCCGCTGCGAAATCCCAGAAACGCCGCGTGCGGCAGCTGCCGCTCCAGGGCCGGGCGGGACGGCCCCTCGCCGACGACCACCAGCCGGGTACCGGGCAGATCGGCGACCGAGGCGAGCAGGTCCACCCGCTTCTCCCGGGCGAGCCGGCCGACATAGCCGACGAGCAGCTCCCCGTTCGGCGCGAGCTCCGCGCGCAGCCGCTCGTCCCGGTGCCCCGGGTCGAACCGCTCCAGATCCACCCCTCGACTCCACCGGGCCACCCGCTGCACCCCCTGACGCAGCAGCGCGTCCACCGCGTCCCAGGACGGCGCCAGGGTGCGCGCCGCGTGCCGGTGCACCGTGGCGAGCCAGTGCCAGATCGTGCGTTCGGCGGCACGCAGCCCGTAGCGGGCGGCGAACGCCGCGATATCGGTCTGGTAGACGGCGACACTGGGCACCCCGAGCCGACGCGCGGCGAGCACCGCCTGCGCGCCCAGCCCCGCGGGCGCCGCGACGTGGACGACGTCCGGTTCGAACTCGCGCAGCGCCGCCGGCATCGCCGGCCACGGCAACGCGAACCGGAACGCCGGGTAGCCCGGCAACGGTGCCGACGGTGCCCACACCACCGGCGCGTCCGCGTGCGACCGGGCCGCGGTGCGCCGCCTCGCCGGAGCTGGAGCCGGTGCGATCACCATCGCCTCATGCCCGTGGTCACGCAGATGTTCCAGGACTCGGCACACCGTGTTCGTCACCCCGTCGACGTGCGGGAGAAACGACTCGGTGATCACGGCTACGCGCACACGAGCACCGTGACAGTGCCTGACGCTGTTCCGCGGACGCACAGCCGACCGCCACATGAACGTTCCGGCACAGCTTGGTGCCCCCCGCCGATGGGCGTGGCGTGTTCCACCTGGGCATGGTTCTCCTGTGCGGGCGACAGAGAGGATATTGGGACGGGACGTGACCGCCGGGTCCGGGCTCGGGTTGCATCGGGGCGTCCCGTCGGGTGCTGTCACAGCGGTGCCAGCTGCGCCGGTGGTGACAGCTGTGCCGGTGGTGACAGCTGTGCCGGTGGTGACAGCGGAGCCGACGGCGGCGACGGCGGGCGGGGAGAAGGCGGCGAGGTGCGCGGGTGAGGTTCAGGCAGGAGCGGTCGGTGCTCATCACGTCCGCCGGGCAGTCACGACAGTGGGAGATCCACCGTCGTGAGCTGCGGTATCTGGCGTCGATGGGCTTTCGGGTGGTGTGCTTCCTGCTCGCCGTGCTGGTGTTCCACGGCTGGCCGCGTTACCTGCTGGTCGGCGTCGCCGTGATCCTGCCCTGGGTCGCGGTGGTGGTCGCCAACGGCGGCCCGGCGCCCGAACGTGGCACGCCGGTGACCTACGATCCGGTGCGGGCGGCGCAGGAGGCCCCGGCGGCGATCGAGGCGTCCGCCCATCAGGTCGTCGACAGCGACGGCTGGGTGGACGAGGCCGGCTGGGTCCATACCGGCCCGTCCACCGGCGGCACCCATGCCACGGGCCAGACCGAGGACGGTTCCCGGGCCGCCGGGCCGGATACGACGGGCGACGCGGGAGTCCACCAGAGCACGGTGTGAGCGAGGGCATGGTGTGAGCGACGACGCCAGCCCCGACAGGGGCCCTGGCAGCGCCGGGGGCGCCGCCGGTGGGATTGTCAGTTTCACCACCGACTACGGGCTGGCCGACGGATTCGTGGCCGCCTGCCACGGTGTGATCCTTCGGGCGGTCCCGACGGCGAGGATCCTCGACATCACCCATCTCGTGCCGGCCGGGGACGTGCGGCGGGCCGCGACCGTGCTGGCGCAGACGGTGCCGGCGCTGCCACCGGCGGCGGTGCATCTCGCCGTTGTCGATCCCGGGGTGGGCACGGCGCGCCGGGCACTGGCGCTGCGGGCGGCGCACGGGTGGCTCGTCGGGCCGGACAACGGGCTGCTGATCGCGGCGGCCGACCGGCTCGGGGGAATCGTCGCGGCGGTGGTGCTGCCGGTGGCGCCCGACGTTCCCGCGACCTTCCATGGCCGGGACGTCTTCGCGCCGGCCGCCGCCGCGCTGCTGGGCGGGCGCGCCCTGCCCGACCTCGGTGAACCATGTGACCCCGCCACCCTGGTGCGCCTCCCGCCCGCGTACGCGCGGCTGGGGTCGGCGGGTGGGCTCGACGCGGAGGTCGTGCTGGTCGACGGGTTCGGCAACGTCCAGCTCGCCGCCGAGGGCGGCTGCCTCGCCGAGGCGGGTCTCGTCCCCGGCACCCGGGCGCTACTACGGCGGCTGCCGGCCGGACGTACCCCGCGGACCGGCCCCGCGCCGTCCACCTCCGGTCAGCGCCTGTCCGAGGCTGGACGCCTGGTCGCGGTGGGGACGACCTTCGGGTCCGTCCCGTCGGGTGAGGTGCTGGTGTACGTGGATGCCGCCGCGATGGTGGCGATCGCCCTCCGGGACGGCGACGCGGCCAGCCGGCTGGCACTGGTGCCCGGCGACCGCCTCGCGCTACGTCCGCTGGGCCCTCCGGACCTTTAGGTCGCCTCTCGCGATCCGCGAGAAGCCGTCGAGGGAACCCAGGACCCCCTGGGCCTCGCCGGAGTCGCACGGCGGCGTCGCACGGAGCTGGCGTCGGTTCCCAGCCGTCGACGACGCCGCGTCACGGTGCGGACGTGGTGTCCGGCCGGGCCTGCGGCCGGTCGGAGGCGGTGGGGGCGTCGTCGCGTAGAACGGTGGCCTCGATCAGACCGTACGGACGGTCCGGCACCTGATAGACGATGTCCGGGTTGTCCAGGCCAAACGGGGACAGGTCCACCAGGAAATGGTGCTTGTTCGGCATCGAGATGCGAATCTCGGCCACCTGCTCGACGGCGGTGAGGGCCGCCTCACCCATCCGGTAGAGGGTCTGCTGCAGGGCGAGACTGTGCACCTGGGCGAAGGTGGTCACCAACGCGTCGCGGACCCGGCCGAAAAGCGGCCCGAAGTCCAGGTCGGTCGTCACATAACGCCACTGGGCGGTTACCTCGGTGGCCAGAATACGGTCTGTTGTCTCGGCGAGTGTGGTGTACCGGTCACGCGGAAATCCATGGAACTCCGAACCGGTGGACTTCAGCACGACAAGCCCGGCGAGTCCGGAAACGACGCTGACCGACGGTCCGTCGACGGTGACCACCGTGGTCCGCCGCTCGCCGCCCGGCTGGCTGAATGCGTGGTCGTGTGGGGAGCCGTCCACGACAATGCGTTCCCAGGCGAACTGCTCGATCTCGACGCGCGCCCCGTGGATCCAGGGGAAGGAACCGACGAAGTGCCGCCCCAGGCGTAGGGCGAAATCCTCGATCTGCCCTGTCCCGTACTCCCGGGCGAACGCGTACACCGTGTTCTTCTGAGCGTCGGTCGTGAGGATGTGGGAATTGTCGCCGAGCAGGTGCGCATCGTCAAAATCGCCGCGGAGGGCGGTCGAGACGTTCAGGTCGGTGATGTGGTGCACCGTACGGGAACGGTCGATCCGTACGAGGCGTACCTCCGCCTTTCCGAACTGGTTCGGTCCGAGCACGATCGCCATCTGGTCTCCCTCATCTCGCCCCGGTCACACGGCGCCGTACCCCGGCCCGTCCACCGAGCGTGCCGCCGACCCTCATCCCTGGCGCGACCGGGGCCGTCCCGACCGCCGCCCCGCGCCGTCGTTGCCGCACTGTTTCCGCCGAGTCATCCGCCTTCGGTCGGCGGTCCTGGACGGGCGGCCCCCGGCCGGACTACCTCGGACGGGCCCGTCCGGCCGGTCCGGCCAGAAGGGCCCGGGGCGGCCGTCCCCCATCTCCGCATCACCCCGCCGCCGCACCCTCGACCGGTCGTCGGCGGAACGTCCACCGGATGGTGGATCTCACGCGTGGTGCGCGGGGTGGCCCGGTGCGGACCGGATGGTCATCCGGCGCGCAGTTTCCCGGTGGGAATCCCGCCGCGCCGACAGCGGTCCCGAGCTGGGCCGGTGGGTGTCGAAACGGACGTCGGGTGGTCGTGTGACGGTTGCGCGTGACGTCGCCTGATGGTGACGGGTTGTGTCACCCATGGCGTGGGATGTGTGGGTCGCTGCATTCGGGCAGTCCAGGAATTGATGTGTTCCCGGGCAACTTCGTTCGATCGCCGTGCGTCGGAATGGGTGAAGGGGGAGGGGCTTATGGGGAATACCCGGAGGGGGCTACCCTCCGTATTTATTGGCCCTACGGCGAGTAATTGTCGTGGGGATGACGCACAGCGTTTCGTGATCGACGGGACGGGGCGGCGACCCCTGGGTACGGTTCAAAGCAAGGTTTCCGTCCGGCAGTGGCGCCGGCCGTGTTCTTTGGAAGAGGGCGTTGAATGTCTCGCTCGGTAATGAAGCCCTCACGTGCGTCCCGGGGAGGGTGGGTGCTCCCGGGGCGCCGGCGGGCAGCCGCGTGTGAGGCGCCCGCGTCCGGCATGGCCACCGCATCCGAACCGACCGCCGCCGTTCGCTCGGGCGTTCCCGGTGTTCCGTCCGGCTCGAAGGCCACGACCGTGGCACTGAGTCGTCCCGGCGGGCGGGCGGGGCGCCGGTTCGGGGCCGCGTTCGGACTGGTCGCGGCGTTGGGGCTGGCCGCCTGCTCCTCGGGCAACGGCTCGTCCACGCCGGCCGGGGTCGCCGCGCCACCGCCGCCGGCGGCCAGCGTCACGGTCACCCCGGGCGATGGTGTCGACGGGGTCGCCGTCGGCGATCACGTCGTGGTGCGGGCCAACGCCCCGCTCGCACAGGTCAGCGTGAACCGGCAGGCCAGCACCACGGAGAAGACCGACGCGGGTGTCGTGCTCGGTGACTTCTCCGCCGACCGCAGGACCTGGACCTCCAACCAGGGGCTGTTCGCCGCGTCCCGCTACGACGTGGCCGCCAGCACCACCGCGGCCACCGGCATCACCGGCACCACCGCCGTGCGCTCGAGCTTCGAGACCGGCACCCCGGAGCGGGCGATGCGGGTCTCCTGGGAGCCGGTCGCCGGGCAGACCGTCGGGGTGGGCGCGCCGATCAGCCTCACCTTCAACGCCGCGGTGACCGACCGGGCCGCCATCCAGTCGCGGCTGGCGGTGCGCACCGACCCACCGGTGCTCGGTGCCTGGCACTGGGTGACCAACCGGCTGGTGGTGTGGCGTCCGCAGCAGTACTGGACCCCGGGCACACAGGTGCACGTGGAGGCGAACCTCGCCGGTATGGACGTCGGTGGTGACCGCTTCGGCGTGAAGGACCGCGCGATGGACTTCGTCATCGGCTCGGCGCAGATCTCCAAGGTCGACTCCGCGGCCCACACCATGCGCGTCTACCGCAACGGCACCCTGCTGCGCAGCTTCCCGGTCAGTCTCGGCAAGCCGAGCACCCCGTCGATGGACGGTCCGCACAACATCCTCGGCAAGTCCGCCGAGGTGATCATGGACTCGGCGACGGTCGGCGTCCCCAAGGGCGACCCGGACTACTACTACGAGAAGGTCCAGTGGGCGGTGAACTACACCAGCGGCGGGCAGTACGTGCATTCGGCGCCCTGGTCGGTCCCGAGCCAGGGGCGTGACAACGTCTCCCACGGTTGCGTGAACGCCTCGCCAGCCGACGCCGAGTGGTTCTACAATCTCAGCCGCCTCGGTGACATTGTCGACATTTCCAACACCGGCCGTCCCGCCGACACCAGCCAGCTGGGCAACTACTGGTCGGTCTCGTGGGCCGCCTGGAAGGCAGGCAGCGCGCTCCCGGTCTCCGACCAGCCCGAGACCACGGCCCCCCCGTCCAACCCGGCGACCGCTGCGGCGACGGCCCCCGCACCCGCCGGGGGCGGCGGACCTGTCCCGGGCACCGCCCCAAGCCCCGGCGCCCTGTCCGCACGCGGCACCTGACCAGGGCGTTCGGCGCCACCGTCCGGTCCGTCCCTCCGTCGTCCGGTCCGAACCACGTCCGTCCGCCGTCCGAGTCCTGGACGGCGGACAGGGGTGACATCGGGCACCGGCCGCACCGATCCGCTGCCCGCCCGCACACCTGGCAACGGTGACGAACACGCCACATGTCGGCGAATTTCCCCGGATCGTCCCATGGGGCGGCCCGTGGCAGCCTGGGTCGGCCCATGCTGTTGAGTGGAACCATGACGACTGTGCGCCCACGAACCGCCCGGGATGCGCCGGGCGCCGGGAGGACCGGCGTGGGCGTGGTGACGGTCGGCGGGAGCCGGGCGGGCACGGCGGTGCACGCCCGGAACGCGGACCGAGGGCGACGTTCGAGAGGTGCACTGTGAGGCGCTTGCGAAACCAGACCACGGGTCTGCCGGTCTGGTGGGTAGAGGTGCTGATGCTCGCCGTGTTGTACTACTCGTACACCGGCACGCGATCGTTCGCCGACGCCTCCGCGGCGGACGCGATTCGGCTGGGGCACGACCTGCTGCGGCTCGAGACCTGGCTGCACATCGACATCGAGCTGTCGCTCAACCGCTGGGTGCAGAGCGTTCCGGTGGTGGCGGTGCTGTGCTGCTACTACTACGGCACGCTGCATTTCGTCGTCACGCCGAGCCTGCTGATCTGGACGCACCGGCGCAACGTCGGAAACTACTCGCAGATCCGCTGGACGCTGGTCGTCACCACCCTGATCTCCCTGCTCGGCTTCTTCCTGTTTCCCACCGCTCCCCCCCGGCTGCTCCCCGGTGAGCCGTTCACCGACACCATGGCCCACTTCGAGGCCTGGGGCTGGTGGACCGGCACCGCCAGCGCCGCCCCGCAGGGCCTCGAAGGCATCACCAACCAGTTCGCCGCCCTGCCATCCCTGCACTGCGCCTGGGCGCTGTGGTGCGGATTCCTCCTGTTCCGCTACGGCCGCCGCCGGATCACCCGTGTCCTCGGTCTCCTTTACCCCGCGGCCACGGTCTTCGTCGTGATGTCCACCGCGAACCACTACCTGTTGGACGCCGTCGCCGGATGGGCCGTCCTCGGCTTCTCCGCCGGCCTGGTCGCCCTTGTCCTCGCCCGCCGCCGGGCCACCCGCACCGCCGCTTCCAGCGAGTCCAGCGCCGCGTCCAGCGCGGATTCCGTCACCTCCGCCAAGGGTTCGGACGGCACGACCCAGGTGGACGGCGCGGTGCTGTCCGATGGTGCGGCCACCTCGAATGGTGCGGCCACCTCGGGTGGCACGGCGACCTCGGGTTCTGCGGCGGTGTCGGGCGAGGGCTCAGACGCCGGATCCGAGGCCAGCATCGCCAAGCAGCCCGATGGAGCCCCCGTCCGCTGACCGTCAGCAGCCGCCCGGCGACGGTTGGAGCCACGAGAGGCCACGAGAAAGCCGTCAGCGAACAGAGCCAGGGCCTCGCTGTGCGGTGACGAGCATCCGAAGCCTGCGGGCCGCGTCCCTGGACGGTGGCCTTGGGTGAATCGGCTGCGGGCGGGCGTGGTGTCGGTTGGGCTGCCCCTGCGTGTCCGTCCCTGCGTGTCCGTGGCTGGCGGACGCGGCGGTGGGTTGCGCCGTGGTGGTGGGTGTGTGGGTGAGGTGAGGGTTCGGGGGCGGGGGGAGTGGGTGGGCTGGTGGGTGGGGGAGGGATCAAAGGTGGATGCGTGGGTGAGTGGTGGTAACCCGGGCGGGCGGGTTGTTCGCCCCGCTGTGTCCCTGCCGTGGACGATGTGCGATGGTTGTGCCTGATCCCGCCTGGCTTGATCCGAACTCGGCTCGCCTGGCCCGATCCCGCACTGCTTGGCCCCGCATGGCCTGACCTCGCGTGGTGTGATGCCACGCGGTCCGATCTCGCACGGAGTCCGTTCGATGACCCAGTCTCTGGCCGCGCGTATGAACCGTCCTCGGCCGATCGCCTTCGCCGTCTCGTTGTTGTTGGCATGGCTGCTGCTGGCCCTGATCGCGTTCGCGTTGCGTCGTGGGCCCATCCAGGATGATCTTTCTACTCGGGCGAGTGCGGCGGTCAGGGCGGTCGGTGGGGTGCACGCGCAGGTGCGCATCGAGGGGCGGGAGGCGGTGGTGACCGGGCGTTTCCCGAACGCGGCCGCGGCCGAGCAGGCGCGGGCGTCGGCCGCCGTGTCCGGCACGACCTCGGCTCGACTCGGGGCCGACGTGGTGATCGCCACCGAACCGGCTCGGCCGCTGGTGCTGGCCGTGACGGGTGGGGTCCTCACGGTCACCGCGACGGTGGCGGACCGGGAGAGCCGGGACGCGCTGCTGGCCGCTGTCGCCGATGCCGCCGGTAAGGCCGGCAAGGCGGAGGTGCGGGGGCGGATCACCCTGGATCCCAGGGTCGGCGAGCCGTCCCTGGGGGCGGTGCCGGCGCTGGCAGCGGCGGTGCAGGGCGTCTCCGGCGATCACGCGGTGACGCTGCTGGGGTCCACGGTGGAGCTGACCGGACGGGTGGCCGACCCCGCGGCCGGGCGTCGCCTCGAGGCGACCTCCCTCGACGCGGCACGGGCCAGCGTCCCCGGAGTGACAGTGCAGAACCACCTGGCCATCCCGGCGGCCGCCGCGAAGCCGTCCACCGGTTCCCCGGCGGGCGGTGGTGCGGCGTCCTCCGGTGGTGTGGGGTCCGGTGGCGCGGCAGGTGATGGCGCGACGGAGGTGCTCGGTGCGGTGCGGGCGGCGCTGGGGGAGGGGGGCGTGACCTTCCCGGTGTCCGGTGCCACGCTCAGCCCGGCGGTGCGGGTCCGGCTGGATCGGGTCGCCGACGTGCTGCGTGGGGGTGATCTGACGGTCCTCGTCGCCGGGCACACCGATGCCACGGGGCCGTCCACCGTCAACCAGGCGCTGTCGGTGCAGCGGGCCGAGGCGGTCGCCGACTACCTGGCCGGGCGGGGTGTGCCGCGCGAGCGACTGAGGGCAGCGGGCTTCGGCGCGCTGGAACCGGTCGGTGACAACGGCACCCGGGCCGGTCGGGCGGCGAACCGTCGGGTCCAGATCGCGGCGGCGCCGACCTCCTGAGTCCGGTCGAACGGGTAGCAGCGCCGCGGATCCGGTGTGACTGCCGCTGATCGTGGTAGGCAGTCGCCATGGGCGACTCAAGCATGGGGCTGCACGAGCAGCCTGATCGGCTCTCGCCGCAGACGATCGACCGCCACCGGGCGATCGTCTCGCTGATGGAGGAGCTGGAGGCCGTCGACTGGTACGACCAGCGCTACGACGCCTCGACGGACCCGGAACTGGCGCAGGTACTGGCGCACAACCGGGACGAGGAAAAAGAACACGCCGCGATGACCCTCGAGTGGCTGCGGCGCCATGATCCCGTGCTGGACACCCAGCTGCGGACCTACCTGTTCACCACCGGACCGGTCACGGAGGTAGAGGATAACGTCACCGATGGCAGCGGTGCTCTGCTGCCGGACGTCCCCTCCGCACCCGAGCGGGCGGCGGCGCCCGGTGACGGTTCCCTTGGCATCGGAAGTCTGAAAGGTGTTGTAGGAGCATGAATCATCTGCTGCGCGGCCACGCCCCGCTGACGGACGCTGCCTGGAAGGCGGTCGACGAGGAGGCCAAGGCCAGACTGACGACCAACCTGGCCGCCCGCAAGGTCGTCGACTTCGCCGGACCGCACGGATGGGAGTACTCCGCGACCCCGCTCGGCCGGGTCGAGGCGTTGTCGTCACCGCCGTCGGCAGGGGTGTCGGCGCGGGTGCGCAAGGTGCAGCCGGTCATCGAGCTGCGGGTCGGGTTCACCCTCGACCGGGCGCAGCTCGCCGACGCCGACCGTGGCGCCGATGACATCGAGCTGGCCCCCCTGCAGGAGGCGGTGCGCCGCATCGCCAACACCGAGAACGCGGTGGTGTTCCACGGTTACCCGCAGGCGGGCCTGATCGGCATCACCGAGGCGTCGTCGCACCCGGCGCTGCCCCTGGCGCCCGGCACCGACACCTACCCGCCGAGCGTCGCGAAGGCCGTCGCCCTGCTGCGTCGCGCCGGCATCAGCGGGCCCTATGCCCTGGCGCTCGAGCCGGACCTCTACACCGCGGTGATCGAGACCGCCGAGCATGGTGGCTACCTGCTGCTCACCCACCTGCAGCACATCCTCGACGGCCCGGTGGTGCAGGCGCCGGGGATCACCGGGGCGGTCGTGCTGAGCCTGCGTGGCGGCGACTTCGTGCTCGAGTCGGGCCAGGACCTCTCGATCGGCTACGCCGCGCACACCCTTGAGACCGTCGATCTGTACCTCGAGGAGAGCTTCACGTTCCGCGTCGCCGAGCCGGACGCCGCGGTCGCGCTGGTCCCGCCGACGGCCTAGCCGGCCGACGGGTCCGGCCTGTCGCCGGCCTGGCCCGTCGCGTCCGTCCGCCGCGCCCGTTCTGGATCTTCGATCGCTGGTCTGGCCGGGGCGCCGCGTGGCGGGGCACCATCCGGCGGGGTCGGACGTCCCGTTGTGCCTGGTCGGTCTGGCATGCCGGACGGGGCCCAAGGCGCCAGGCGTGGGGGAATCCCGTCATCTTGCGCGTGGAGTCCCGACGTGGCACCCTGTCTTTAGGGAAGCCTTAGCTAAGCCATCGCTCCTGTAGTCGGCCGGCGAGGCATCCCCGGCAGGGTCGTCCCACTGCCGATCGGCGCACTCGCGGCGCACGGTCGGCTCGGCCTGGTGAGGTGCGGTGCTCGTCTGTTCCTGTTTCGCGGTGTCCGATCGGACGCTGCGTGAAGTGATCATCCGTGGTGCCCGCGACGTCGACGAGATCGGCGAACACTGCGAGGCCGGCACGGGCTGCGGCGGGTGCGTCGAGGAGATCGAGGATCTGCTCGACGAGATGGTCCCGGGCTGCGGCCGCCGATTGGTGGCCTGATCGGGCCCACGTGGGTTCCCGGTCCGGGCACGCCCGTCAGGAACTCGCTGACAGCGCGCTGACCAGCGCAGACACCTCACAGAGCGCTACTGGCGAAGCGGTCGTTTCTGTACGAGGTAGCACGATCTGATGGTCCGTCCGGCGGGCTTTCACTGCGCTGCGTAACGTCCTCGCTGTGGCTCGGAGACTGGCGCGCATCGCTGAACCGCGCCCGGATGTGGCGGGTATGTCCCATTCGTGGCAACTGGCCGTCGTGGGTGCCCTCATGCTGGGTCTGGTGACGCTGCTCGGGCCCGCGCAGCCGCCGGGCAGCGGGGCACCCGTCGCGTCGACGGCCGCCAAGGTGCGACCGGCCGCCTCGGGCGTGGTGCCGCCCACCCTGCCCGATCCGGGGGCCGCGGGCCCATGGCCGGTGGGCTACCGAACGGTGCGACTGGCCGATCCGCATCGCCTCGGTCGGGTCCTGACCACCTCGCTGTGGTATCCGGCACGGCCCGACGCGACGGCCGGTTCGACCCTGCCGCGCACGGTCGAACTGCCTGCCGGTGCGGGTGCCGTGCGGCCCCTGGATCTCGGGCCGGTGGGCTCTCGCGCAGCGGTGGCGGCCGCGGCTTTCGCGGCCGCGGGTACGGATGCCGGTGCCGGTGGGGGCTGGTCGCCGCTGGGCGGGGCCTGTCCGGTGGCGGCGTTCGAGGCGGCGCCGGACGTGCCGGGGCGGGCGGCGTTCTATCCGGTCCTCGGCCCGGTCGGGCTGGTCTCGACGCTGGCCGTGACCGATGCCGCCCCGGCGAGCGGACCGTTCCCGCTGGTGCTGTTCTCCCACGGCAGCGCCGGCAGCCGGGTGCAGGCCGCGACCCTGCTGGAGGGGCTGGCCAGCCACGGCTATGTGGTCGCCGCCCCCGACCACACGGGCGACACCCTGCTGGACGCGGCGGCCGGCCAGACCGAACCGCAGATCCCGATGGCGGTCGAGCGCTCCCGTGACCTGTCCGCGGTGCTGGACGCGTTGACCGATCCGTCCTGCCAGGTGCGCGATCTGGTCCGGTCCGACCAGATCGCGACCGTCGGCTTCTCCTTCGGCGGCCTGACGTCGATCGTCTCCAGCATCGGCCTGCTGGACGCCCCCGCTGATCCCCGGGTGCGGGCGTCGGTGGGGCTCTCCGCGGCGACGTCGCCGCTACCCGCCGCGTGGCTGGCCGAGAACCGGGTGCCGACGCTGCTGCTCGGCGGCACCCGGGACACCTCGATTCCGCTGAGGCTGAACGCCGAGCGCGCGTTCGGCCAACTGACCTCGTCGCGGCCACGGGTGCTGGTCACCGTCGCCGACGACACCCACAACTCGTTCACCGATGTCTGCCGCCAGGCCGCTCTGGTCCGTGACCGGGGCATGCCCGCGCAGGTGGGCACGCGGATCGCGCTGACCGCGTCCGCGACCTGCGGGCCGCCGATGATCGACCCGGTACGAGCCGAACTGCTGGTTCAACGGGCCACCGTGGCGTTCCTGGACTGGCAGCTACGCGGCCGGGCCGACAGCGGGCGGTTCCTCACCGAACAGGCCCTGGGTGATCCCAGCACGGTGAAAACCCGTGCGGTGCTCTGAGGGACCCGGATCGACCGTTCAGGTCAATGGACGGAAGCAGGCGGTGGCCGGATCCTGCGGATCGACGGTGTAAAGGGCCAGGGTGCCAGCCATCTCACGCGGATCGATGTCATGGTTGAGCATCAACGCGTGCAGGTCGGAAACCATCCGCAGGGTGTGATCCAGCAGGATCACGGCTATGCCGGACGGGCGCCGAACGCATTCCCCGAAGCGTGCGGTGGCCCCGGGATCGCCGGTGAGTTCGGCCAGCACGCCGAGCCTGATGCGCTCGGCGAGTTCCTCCCACACCCGCTCGCATTCCGGGGCTTCGACGCCGCGCCAGATACCGGAAACCCGAAGGCTCTCGACGACCGCGGTGGGCTGGCAGCCGGTGCGTAGATGCACGGCCACGGCCCACATCGCCATCAGCCAGCACAGCCCCCGCAGAGTGTGTTCGGGATCGGCGTGGGCCTGCTCGTACAGATGCTGTTCGGACCGCGTGCGGCTGGCCGGGGCAAGCCAGGCACCGGCCAGCCGTTCCAGGTCGACGATCTGCACCATCGGCAGGTCCGCTGGGTGCGGGCGCCCCAGAGCTGCGGCGCGGCCGGATTCGGCGTCGACCAACGCGAGTGCTCCTGGGTCGGAAAGTGTCTGCCAGGCCAGACCCGCCGATGGCATGGGCCCACGGTAGACCTCCGGCACCGCGGAAAACCATGCTGTTGAGCGCACCATGTGAAATCAGCGGGATCAGCGGGCCATCACGAATCGGTGGAACATCGGATGGATCGCGAAGTGGTGCACGCTGTGCGGTGCGGGCCTGGGGCGGCGGACCTGCCGGGCGAAACCGATGTCATCCACCCACGATCCGAACCCGCCCGCCGGACCGGCGCCGGTCGACGCGGCGCCGCCGCGGTCGTCGGCGCCGTCTGGCCGGCCTGGGCCGGGGGGTGGATCGGTGGGCGCCGGGTCGGCGGCGGTGAGGAAGCCGACGTTCCACAGCAGTTCGAGGATCGTCTCCGGCTCCCGACTGTCGATCCACTGCCGGGCCTCGGGAGTCAGCCCCACCGAGCCGGTCGCCATGTCCAGCAGGAACAGTTCCAGCTCCGCCCGTGACCACACCTCGGGGCCGGCGCGGAAGGTCTGGAAGACCCCGAGCAGACCGGGTGAGCCGAACCGGTACTCGGCGGCGATGTCCCGGGTGCGTTCGGCCGAGTAGGTCGGTTCCACCGCCAGGATGTCCCGCGGTGTGATCCGCACCGACGGCCGTGCGCTGTGCGCGCGGGCATGGTCAAGCGCGTGGCTGCAGAACTGGATGATCTCCCGTGGCCGGCCCAGGGAACGGTCGACCATATGGCGGAACGACCAGGCTGGCCGGGTGAAGGCCGCCTTCCAGCAGGCGTCGTCGTCGCGGGTGTGACAGTCGGCGACGGTGTGTCGAATCCGGCCGGCGATCAGCTGCCACAGGCCTTCCTCGTCCCAGGTGACGACCTCGATGAGGTCCCGGAACTTCTGGGCGTCATCATAGATCGCGGGAATGCTGTCGTAGAGTTCCTGCCGCAGGGACATGCGGATTCGCAGGCTCGGTGACAGGTCGTTGATCGTCATACAGGCCTGGAACAGGCCCGCGACGAAGGCCTGGGCGTCTTCGGAGGAGTCCCAGCCCCGGTCCAGTTCGTCCACCAGAACGGTGACCCGGCTGCGTTCGCACAGGCGGATGAGCGGGGCCACCAGATGGTCTATCTCATGCAGCTTGTAAAGGTGCTGCAGTTCCCTGGTGCGGATGCCGGCCTCGAAGCGGCCGACCTTGACCGACTCGATGCGACGCAGGTAGGAGACGAAACTGTCGAACGGGCTTTCGGACATGCCGGCGTGGTTGTCCCGCAGGTAGGTGTAGATCTGGCTTTCCGCGCCGCGCCGCAGCCGGCCGTGCCGCCGGGTCACCTCTTTCATGATCAGAACAAGGAGAAGGTATTTCCAGGCGGTCGCGTAGGCGCCCAGTTTCGCCCACGCGCCGTCCAGTTCGCGGGTCATCGCGGAGCTCAGGAACTCGTAGGAGTAGTCCTCCGGCGCAAGCTCGATCACCAGGCCACCCGCATCGCGCTGGCGGTGGGCGATCGTCTTGAAGATGGCGCTCTTCCCGGCGCCGCGGTTGGCGACGAGGATCGTCTTGATGCCCGAACTCATCTGGGTGTAGGCGGAGGACTCGATGAAATAGGCGTCGAGGCCACGTCGGACGTCACGTTCCGCTGCGGCCGCGCCGAAACTGAGCCGGGCAAGGTCGACCATGTGGACCCCTTTGGCCGAACGATGGTGACGGTGCGGGCCGATCGGGATGTGACGATACCGTGACGTTGGAGCGCTGTCGGCGAAATATTCGCGAAGCGGCCGACCCGCACGCAAAAGGCGAGGTCCGGGGCCGGCGACGTCAGTCGCGTCCGGACCTCGCCTTTTCGATACCTACCAGCCAGGCCCGAGGACGGGGTGGTTCGACGGGTCTGGCGTCCTGTGGCGCGGGTGGGTGTTATTCGCCGAGGAGGTCGAGGGGGGTGGTGGGGTGG
>NZ_JALKFT010000109.1:0-631 GCF_023242945.1 Frankia umida | reverse complement strand
CATGGGATTCTTCGGTGATCCCCACCTCGCCTACATCAACTGGTAGCGAGTCCAGCTACTTTCGTTCTCCTTAGTACTACTCCGGCAAGCACAAGCACCACGGCGTCAACCTCCAGGGTCTGACCGACCCCTACGGCCGCCTACTGTGGATCTCCGACGGGCTACCCGGTTCGACCCACGACCTCAAAGCCGCCCGCCACCACGACGTCCTGCTCGCCACCGCCCGCGCCGGGCTCTACCTCTACGTCGACAAGGGCTACGTCGGCGGCGAAGGCGACACCCTTCTCGTCCCCTACCAGGGCCGCAACCTCCCCGACCACCACAAAGAATCCAACCGTGCACATGCCGTCACCAGAGCCCACGGCGAACGCGGCTTCGCGGTCCTGAAAACCTGGAAGATCCTCAGCCGCTTCCGGGGCTGCCCGCGCCAAGCCGGAACGGTCGCCCGCACGATCCTCACCCTCGAACACGCATTCCACGAATAGCAGGATGGAAAAGGCTCACCATGCTCTCGCCCAATCGCACCCGCCGGAAGGAATCCACGTCATGGAGAAGTAACTGGTCAGGTCTCGTAGATCGTTTGTTTTTGGTCTCACGGCGTGCTGGGGTTTTCTGGTGACCTGGTGGCCTG
>NZ_JALKFT010000108.1:0-650 GCF_023242945.1 Frankia umida | reverse complement strand
GTTGTGGGGGTCGTTCGGGGTGGTGCCGTCGGCGGTGGTGGGGCATTCGCAGGGGGAGATCGCGGCGGCGTGTGTGGCGGGGGCGTTGGGTCTTGAGGATGGGGCGCGGGTGGTGGCGGTGCGCAGCCGGCTGGTGGCGGCCGAGTTGTCGGGTCGGGGTGGGATGGCGTCGGTGGCGTTGCCGTCGGAGGAGGTGGCGGAGCGGCTTGCGTCGTGGGGCGGACAGGTGTCGGTGGCGGCGGTGAACGGGCCGTCGTCGACGGTGGTGTCGGGTGATCCGCAGGCGTTGGACGAGTTCCTGGCCGGTTGTGAAACGCAGGAGATCCGGGTTCGGCGGATCGCGGTGGACTATGCGTCGCATTCGGCGCAGGTCGACGATGTTGTGGACGAGCTGACGGCGGCTTTGGCCGATATCGCCCCGCGGGTGCCGGAGATTCCGTTCTTCTCGACGGTGACCGGCGGGCCGGTGGAAGAGACGGTGTTGGATGCCGGCTACTGGGCGCGGAACCTGCGGGAGCCGGTGTTGTTCGAGCCGGTGGTGCGGGGTCTGCTGGACAGCGGTCGTCGTGTTTTCGTCGAGGTCAGTCCGCATCCGGTGTTGACGGTCGGTATGCAGGAGACCATCGACGCGGCAGCGGATTCGAGCGCGG
>NZ_JALKFT010000107.1:0-671 GCF_023242945.1 Frankia umida | reverse complement strand
ACACCAGCGACGGACGCCTCCTCGTCCTCACCGACGGCACCGGAACCACACCCCCGCCAGCCGTCCCAGGACCACCGCCTGCCGCCCACAACAACCCCAAATCCGATGTGCCGGCGACTCCCACAGAATCCGCCGAGCCGACGCTGTGGTCCACAGCGGTACCCACCGGCGAGAATTTGATCACTGATCTGCTGGATGCGAGCCCCGCCCTGACCCGGACGCTACTCGCCGATCTACGCGTCGACGCACTGAACAAGAACCCCGCCGACATCATGGAATCTCACAAGATCCGAAGAGACCTGTTCGACCGGGCCGTAGCCCATCCGCTGAGCGACGAAAAAGACGTCGCGCTCGTACTCAGCGCGGCAGACGGCGCGATCCAGAAGGAATTCGGGTCCTGCATCACCCTCGACAACCTCGACAAGATCGACACACCGAAAGAACACACCCCCCACTTCACCGTGGCACCCGGCTGCGCGGTGCGCCTGGCCAACATCATCCTGGCCCGCGGCGCGGCCAACAACCCCCTGCCCGGAGCCGTCCGCGCCCTGATCGACCGATGGATACTCGCCGGCCCAGCCGGCACCGCACTAACCTCGGGCTTTCACCGGGGTGATCGTCTGTTGGGGTGCCGGGAATAGGAAAGTGCTCCTGAGCTGGGAGGATTGGGC
>NZ_JALKFT010000106.1:0-732 GCF_023242945.1 Frankia umida | reverse complement strand
CCACCAGCCTCGCCTGGGGCCTCTGGCACCAAACCAGCACCATGACCAGCCACCTCGACACCACCGACCTCACCCGGATGCAGCGCGGCGGCATCACTGCGATGTCCAGCGAGCACGCGCTGGCGTTGTTCGACAGCACGCTGGGCAGCGGCCGGCCCGGCTCGCCGGCGACCTGGGTGACGGCCCAGCTGGATCTACCGGCGCTGCGGGCCCGAGCGGCCAGTGCTGCGCTGCCCCCGGTGCTGCGTGCGCTGGTCCCGCCGGCACCGCGGCGGGCGGCACGCGGAGCGCAGGAGAACGCGGCCGGCTCGTTGGCGCGGCAGTTGGCTCCGCTGGCCGCGCAGGAGCGGGACGCCTTCCTGTTGGAGCTGGTCCGCCGGCAGGTCGCGGAGGTCCTCGGGCATCCCAGCGCGCAGTCGGTGGAGCCGGAGCGGTCCTTCCGGGAGGTGGGATTCGACTCGCTGACCGCGGTCGACCTGCGTAACCGGCTGGGCGGTGCGACCGGTCTGCGGCTGACGGCGACCCTCGCCTTCGACTATCCCAGCCCGGCCGCCGTGGCCCGTCATCTCGCCGAGCGGTTCGGCGGCGACCAGGCCGGACGGGGGACCGCCGGCGCCCAGACGGTGCCCGCGGCCGGCGCGCCCGGCGCGGCGCTGGAGCCGATCGCCGTGGTCGGGATGGCCTGCCGACTCCCCGGCGGCATCACCTCACCCGACGAACTCTGGCACCTGC
>NZ_JALKFT010000105.1:0-824 GCF_023242945.1 Frankia umida | reverse complement strand
ATGGGATTCTTCGGTGATCCCCACCTCGCCTACATCAACTGGTAGCGAGTCCAGCTACTTTCGTTCTCCTTAGTACACGACCGATCGCCTGGTGTGACGTTTCAGGCCGTGCGACGAAGATTACAGGTCGAACAGTGTCGCACCGGATTCCTCGGTCGGCACCGGCTTGGCACGGGCACCCTTCTTCTTCGCGCCCTTCTCATGGAGACCGGCGGCGACCTCCTCAGCGTACCGAGCATGGTTCAGCTCCAGCAGCCGATCCAGCACCTCCCGCTGTGCCCACGGCCCGATCGTGTACCGCGTGTACTTTCCCGCCGGATGAAACCCGTGGTCGAGGCCACGCTCGATCATGTCATCCCAGCCGTAGGCACGAATAGCGGCATAGTCTATCATCTTGTGAATTTCTCGTAGATCGATAACATCCGCCTCCTTGCATGCGGAGTCAAAGGCGAGGCCGTATGCCTTAGTCAAGCCAATTTGTCGACTCAACATTATTCTCTGACGGCTTTTTTCAAGGCGCTCCCCAAGATTCCTTAAATTTTCGGTGATGTCGGGAAGGGGAAGCGTTTCAAACACATCCGAAGGGGAGTAGTTCAAATCTGCCTTCATCGTAGAAGCCCGACTTGCAGCCCACCAGTAATGAATAGAACAAGACAGGAACGCAAAAAACCCCTTATCATCCGACGCAAACACGCCGAGCTTGTGCGCGAACACCTGCCCAGTTGGCACAATCGCTGGCATAACTGTACGACTTACCTTTGTGATCACCGTGACCATCTTAAGCCCAGATATGGCAGAATTCATACCCGGACGCTTGTCTGCAT
>NZ_JALKFT010000104.1:0-825 GCF_023242945.1 Frankia umida | reverse complement strand
CGACGAGGGGCTCAAGTCATGCCAGGTCCGGAGGCCGGGAGCCCCGTTGCGGGGCCACCAAGAAGGTAACGGGGGATCCCTGACCGGGCCGAACCCGGTCGACCGCGGCAAGAAGGGCTCGAAGATCCATGTCCTGGCCGATGCGGCCGGGCTTCCACTGGTCGTCGCGGTCTCGGGAGCGAACCTGCACGACAGCCAGGTCCTGGTCCCGCTGGTCGCCGGCATCCCGGCGATCCGTTCCCGACGCGGCCCACGGCGGCGCCGGCCCGACAGGCTGCGCGCCGACAAGGGCTACGACTTCCCGGACCTGCGCCGTTACCTACGCCGACACCGCATCACCCCCCGCATCGCGCGGCGCGGGATCGAGTGCGCTGACCGTCTCGGCAGGCACAGGTGGAAGATCGAAAGAACGATCGTCTGGCTCGGCGGTTACCGCCGCCTCACCATCTGCTACAAACGCCACGGCCGAAACTTCCTCGGATTCCTCAGCCTCGCCGCCGCGATCACCTGCTGGAAGAAACTCCCACACCCCACATGAGACACGCTCTAATATTACAGCCGCATTTGTGGTGATCTTGCTGTGCTTCGGCGGTAGTGGGATGCGCGGGCGCAGGCTTGGTGGCGGCGGCGCCAGCGGGACCATGCCATGACGGTGCTGGTCGTAGCGGTTGCGGTGAGGGCGAGCTGGGACAGTAGCCGTCGGATCTCGGGAAGAGTCAGCGGAATCAGTTTCGCTGTTTCGCTGGTACCCCGTTACCTTCTTGGTGGCCCCGCAACGGGGCTCCCGGCCTCCGGACCTGGCATGACTTGAGCCCCTCGTCGGTC
>NZ_JALKFT010000103.1:0-837 GCF_023242945.1 Frankia umida | reverse complement strand
GGATGGCACATTGTGATTTAATTCTTGCATGCGGGAGACGGACGGCCGGAAACTAGACCATGCCACGCTTGAATCTATCAGGATTCGCGTGGCTCGCCAGATCGTCGATGACGGGGCGAACGCTGACGAGCTGGCCGATTCGTTGGGCTTCAGTCGGGCGGCGGTGTTCTCCTGGGCGCAGCAGTACCGCGCTGGCGGTATTGAGGCATTGCACGCCAAGCCGATTCCCGGCAGGCCGAAAAAGCTGACGGAGGAACAGGCCGACCGGATCTACACAATCCTCCACACGAAGACTCCCGATCAGATGCACTTCGACTTCCAGCTGTGGACACGTTGGATGGTCCGCGACCTCATCCAGCGGCTTCTCGGTATCAGCATCACCGAGCAGGCGGTCGGCAGGATGCTGCGGCGCTGGGGCATGTCCCCGCAACGTCCCGTCACGCAGGCGATCCAGCGCGACGAGGAGAAGGTGATGCGCTGGAAGACCGAGCAGTTCCCCAGGATCCGAGCCGAGGCGCGGAAGGTCGGAGCCACTGTCTACTTCGGAGACGAGGCCTCGGTGCGCACCGATCACCACAGCGGCACCACCTGGGCGCCCGTGGGGGAAACTCCCGTCGTCAGCCGCACAGGCGACCGGAAATCCGTTCTCATGCTCTCCGCGGTCAGCGCCCAAGGAAAGCTGCATTTCATGCTCCAGCAAGGCGGGTCGGTCGACTCCAAGGTCTTCATCGAGTTCTGCTCGAGACTGCTCCACGACGACGGCGGAAATGTTTTTCTCATCGTCGACGGCGCCAAATACCACGATTCGAAGGCCGTCCGCGAGTTCGTCGCCAGCAC
>NZ_JALKFT010000102.1:0-952 GCF_023242945.1 Frankia umida | reverse complement strand
TCGACGTGCCGCGTGCGCTGATTACCGGGATTACCGGGCAGGACGGGTTGTATCTGGGTGAGTTGTTGACCGCGAAGGGTTATGAGGTGTTCGGGTTGGTTCGGGGGCAGTCGAACCCGAAGGTGGCGGTGGTGGAGCGGGTGGTGCCGGGGGTGGTGTTGTTGGAGGGGGATCTGACGGATCTGTCGTCGTTGATCGGTGCGGTGGAGATCTCGCAGCCGGACGAGGTGTACAACCTTGGGGCGATCTCGTTCGTCGGACTGTCGTGGAAGCAGGCGGAGTTGACGGGGGAGACGACGGGGATGGGGGTGTTGCGGTTGTTGGAGGCGTTGCGGATCGCGGGTGGTAACGACATGTCGCGGGTGCGGTTCTATCAGGCGTCGTCGTCGGAGATGTTCGGGAAGGTGCGGGAGACGCCGCAGCGGGAGACGACGCCGTTTCATCCGCGGTCGCCGTACGGGGTGGCGAAGACGTTCGGTCATTATCTGACGGTGAACTACCGTGAGTCGTACGGTGCGTTTGCGTGTTCGGGGTTGCTGTTCAATCACGAGTCGCCGCGGCGGGGTATCGAGTTCGTGACGCGGAAGGTGACGCGGGCGGTGGCGCGGATTTCGCTGGGGTTGCAGGATTCGTTGACACTGGGGAATCTTGAGTCGCGGCGGGACTGGGGTTTCGCGGGGGATTATGTGGAGGCGATGTGGTTGATGTTGCAGCAGGAGTCGCCGGATGACTATGTGGTGGCGACGGGGAAGACGCATAGTATTCGTGAGTTGTTGGATGCGGCGTTCGGGCGGGTGGGGATAGCGGACTGGTCGGGGTTGGTGCGTCAGGATCCGCGGTTCTTCCGGCCGGCGGAGGTGGATGTGCTGGTGGGGGATGCGTCGAAGGCGCGGGAGGTGTTGGGGTGGCAGCCGCGGGTGGCCTTCGAGGAGCTGGTCGCGATGATGGTCGA
>NZ_JALKFT010000101.1:0-973 GCF_023242945.1 Frankia umida | reverse complement strand
CTGGAGCGTTCCCGCTTTTGTAGACAATCCTAACTATGCCGCACGGAGGTCTTGTCCGTCAAATTCTTCCTCGAACTCGATGGGGGTTAGGTAGCCGATCGCGGAGTGTATCCGCTGCCGGTTGTAGTAGGTCTCGATGTACTCGAAGATTCCTGCGCGGACGCGGTCGAGGGTGTCGAACGGATGGAGGTGTATGAACTCCTTTTTGAGAGTGGCCCAGAACGATTCCGCGGCGGCGTTATCAAAGCAGATTCCAGTGCGACCGACAGAATTCCGAATGTTGTTGTCATGGCGGAAGGCAACGAACTGGCTGCTGGTGTATTGGCTGCCGCGGTCGGCATGGAAGATCACCCCGGCGGGTGGTCGTCGAGTGGTGATAGCCATGCGGAGCGCATCGGTGACGAGCTCGGTGCGCATGTGGTCGGCGACGGCCCAGCCGACGACTTTGCGGGAGAACGCGTCGATAACCGAGGCCATGTAGACCCAGCCGTCCCAGGTCCGGATGTAGGTTATATCGCCGAACCACAGCCGGTTCGGCGCGGGCGCGGTGAAGTCCTGGCCGACCAGGTCGGGCAACGAGGACGGCGCGGCGGCCTGCATGGTCGTCACCGGCCGGCGGGGCCGCGGGTGCACGCTGACCAGGCCCATCGCGGCCATCAGCCGCTGGACCCGCTTGTAGGCGACAGCGACGCCCTGGCGGCGGAGCTCGTGGAAGATCCGCCGCACTCCGTACCGTCCCTCGTGATGGTCGAAGATCGCTTTGATCATGGTTGACAGGGTGACGTCGTCCTTCTCGCGCTGCGACGGGCCGCGTTTCTTCCATGCGTAATAGCCCTGCCGGGAGACATCGAGTTTCCGGCACATGTAGTCGACGGGGAAGGTGTCCACGCCATCGGCGGGCGCAGGCTTCCTCGGAGCATGGATCGAGATGAACTCGAACCTTATTTCTGCTCGCTCGCGAAGAAGCTCGCCG
>NZ_JALKFT010000100.1:0-1026 GCF_023242945.1 Frankia umida | reverse complement strand
CCACCAGCCTCGCCTGGGGCCTCTGGCACCAAACCAGCACCATGACCAGCCACCTCGACACCACCGACCTCACCCGGCTGGCCCGGGTGGGCGTGCTGCCGATGTCGTCGCAGGAGGGCCTGCGGCTGTTCGACGCCGCGGTGGGGCGCAGCGATGCGCAGCTGGTGCCGGCCAAACTCGTTCCCGCGGTCGGGCCCGACGCGGGCGCGCACCTTCCCCCGATCGTGCGGACCCTGCTCGTGCGTGCGGACGCCCCCGGCGACCCGCGCGAGGAGCGGGGACGCGTCCCCGCGGTGCGAAGCCTGACCGAACGGCTCGCACCACTGGCACCGGCCGAACGCGAGCGCCTGCTCCTCGATGCGGTGCGGACCCAGACCGCGCAGATCCTGGGGTACGCCACGGCCGCGGCGGTCCCGGCCCGGGCGGCCTTCAAGGAACTGGGCTTCGACTCGCTCACCAGCGTGGAGCTGCGTAACCGGTTGGACGGGGTGATGGGACGCCGGCTTCCGGTCACCCTCGTCTTCGACCATCCGACCCCGCAGGCCATCGCCACCCATCTGCTGGAAGATCTCTTCCCCGCGGCGCCGGAGCCCACCGACACCCGGCTGGACGCGGACCCCGGAACCGACGGCGAATCGGCCGGTGACGCCGAACTGAGAAGAATTCTGCGCACCATTCCGATCGACCTTCTTCACGCGAGCGGAATCGCACAGCTGGCATTCGACCTCGCCGGGCAGCCCGACGCCCCTTCGAGTGTGGATGACCTCGAGTCCATCGACGACCTGGATACCGAGCGGTTGATTCTGCTGGCGTTCGAGGAAACCGACTGACCACAAGCCCCGTTGGAGTGCACCGATCATGAGCGAGAACACCACCCCCACGGTGGTCGAGGCCCTGCGGAAGTCCCTCAAGGAAAACGACCGCCTGCGCCAGCAGAACCGGAAGATGACCGCCGCTTCCCGGGAGCCGATCGCCGTGGTCGGGATGGCCTGCCGACTCCCCGGCGGCATCACCTCACCCGACGAA